>DASVAM010000409.1:0-9280 GCA_036376375.1 Chitinophagaceae bacterium | reverse complement strand
ACCGCGGCCGTGCTTACTCATAAAATTTATTACTTCCGGGCTGGCATGGCGGGCAGCAATAATAAAGTCTCCTTCATTTTCCCTGTCTTCATCATCAACAACAATGACAATTCTCCCGGCTTTGATCTCTTCAATGGCGCTCTCAATGCTATCTAACATATCGGCTAAATTTTGGCAAAATTACACACAAAGTGGTGGAAGGAAAGTGGAAAATATTTTGGCCCGAAAAGCAGCGTTTGCAATACCTTACCCGATTCCTTAACAGGTTATATACCAGCAATAATTTGTTAATATTTGGCTATATTTAACCGGAGGGAATTCCCTTTCTTTGCAACCATAAACTAATACTTATGCTTAAGAGAGTCTTTCAGGCAACAGCATTAATTTTTGCTATCCCGTTATTTATTTCAGCCCAGGAAACCAATAGTAGTATCGGCGGTATTGTAAAAAGCGGCGCCGGTGAAGTGCTTGTTGGAGCAACAATTACAGCCACTCACATTCCTACAGGGACTTCTTATCGTGTTGTAGCTCGTGCGGGCGGTCGCTATGATATTAATAATATGACGCCTGGCGGTCCTTATCTTATCGTAGCAACCTTTGTAGGCTTTCAGGATGAAAAAAGGGAAGATGTCTATTTGACACTTGGTGAAAAAGGTCGTTTTGATTTTGCATTGGTGGATAAGTCAGGTAACTTAACTGAACTAGTTGTAACCACCCGTCGTGCTTCAAACCAGGGTAAGGGTGGCACGGAAACCGGTATCAGCCTGGATAAGGTCACCAATATGCCAACTGTTTCAAGAAGCCTGAGTGATTATCTTCGTTATACACCACAGGCTAAAATAACGGGTGATGGTGGTGTTTCTATTGCCGGCCAGAATAACAGGTATAATGCATTTTATATTGACGGTGCTATTAATAATGACGTTTTCGGATTGGCTGCTTCCGGCACCAACGGTGGACAGGCCAATATTAATCCAATTTCAATTGATGCGATCGATCAGTTTCAGGTAGTAATATCTCCATATGATGCCTCGATTGGAGGCTTTACAGGTGGCGGGATTAATGCAACTACACGTTCCGGAACAAACACACTGAAAGGCTCGGCGTGGTATTATTACCGTAACGAAAATTTGGCAGGCACAACTCCGGGAAACCTGCCTGATGCTTCACGTACAAAACTTCCTGATCTTAAGAATTCCAATGTAGGTTTGCGCATCGGAGGACCCATCGTAAAAAACAAATTATTCTTCTTTATTCTTGGAGAGCTACAAAGGGATAAAAGACCTCAGTTATTCAGTTTTGCTGAATACCGGGGAATAGCCACTCAGGATAGTATAAACAAACTTGTCAATTTCTTAAATACTACTCACACGTATGATCCCGGAGGGTATCTGGATATACCAGAAAAAGTGAATGCTAACAGGATACAAGTAAAGCTTGACTGGAATTTAAATACGGCAAATCGCCTGTCCCTAAGTTATCGCTTTAACGATGGTACCAGGTATAATACCACAGGAGGTAGTAGCACAAGGGTCAACTTCTTTAACAATGGATATCTTTTCCCGAATACAACCAATACATTCACTGCTGAGTTAAAAAGCACATTTAAACGTAATTCTTCCAACCGATTACTTGTAACATATACGAACGTAGAAGATAACCGCGATCCAATTGGTGAACCGTTCCCGAGAGTTACCATTTTCGATGGCGCTGGCCAAATAATTTTTGGCACAGAAAATTTTTCCACTGGTAATTATCTCTTACAGAAAAACTTCACTATTTACGATGCTTATAAATTTTCTGTAAAGAATCATTCATTTACAGTGGGAGCCGATATTCTTTCCAGCAGTGCAAATAACCTGTTCATTCGTGATTTGTATGGAACTTATACCTATAACTCCTTAAATGATTTTATCACAAATGCAAGGCCTAACCGATATGACAGATCATTTTCCCTGCTTGAGCAAAAAACAGATGAAACAAACTCTCCTTCTGCGGCAAAATTTAAATATTACAATCTTGCATTTTTTGTAAATGATGAAATCAAGGCCACTGATAAATTGACATTAAATTTCGGTTTAAGGGCGGATAAAACGATATTCCCTGACGATCCGCAATTAGATCCATTCTTTAATGACACTGCTGTTGCTGCTATTTCACAACATTATGATATGCATGGCGCAAGATCCGGTCAAATGGCAAAGGTTAACTGGTCAATCTCTCCCCGTGTTGGATTTGTTTATAAAATACCTGAGGATAATTTGACGATTCGTGGTGGTGTAGGCTATTTTACAGGTCGTATGCCTTTGGTATGGCCCGGTGGTGTGTATAACAATACGGGCGTAAATCTCGGAACCCTGGGCGTCAATAATCCCAATATTACTTTCCGTGCTGACCCATTCAACCAATATGGTCCTGCTGATTTTGGTCTCAACCTCGCAAATTCCAAAGGCCAGGTTGACTTAATCTCTGAAGAATTCAAATTGCCAAGGTTGTTCCGTGCCTCATTCGGTGTTGATAAGAATTTAGGGAAAGGCTGGAATGTGACAGTTGAAGGATTGTACTCCAAAAATATAAATGAAATATATTATCAGAACATAAATATAATTGATTCAAATTTAATGTCTGTGGGTCCTGGAGCGAGACATGTCTATTCATTTAGCGGAGCGCCTCAAAGAATATCCATGAGACCGGGTGGACCCAATAATGGAAATCCATATGCTGGCGGTGAGATATTCTTGTTATACAATAATCCTGACAAAGATCAACGTGGATTTTCGTATACTTTCACTGCACTTATTGATAAGAAATTCAGTAAGGGGTTTGCCGCTACTCTGAGCTATACTTATGGAAGCTCCATGGTGCTGAACGAAGGAACCAGTTCGCAAAATAACTCGCAATGGCGTTTTATGGAAACAGTAAACGGACGTAATTTTGTAAAACTGTCTACTTCTGACTTTGATCTTGCTCATCGTATTTATGGTTACGTATCAAAGAAATTCTCTTATTCGAAGGAAAAATTTGCCACTACAGTTTCATTAGTCCTAAATTCACAATCCGGACAGCCATTCAGCTATGTTTATAATGGAAGCATCGTCGGAGATCGTGCAAGAGGTGAAACAAATGATCTGATATATATTCCGACCGCTAGCGAAGTACAGAGTATGATCTTCCTGACAAACACCGTGAATGGTGTGGCATATTCCCAGGCGGAGCAACGTACATTATTTGAAAATTATATCCAGGGTAACGAATATTTAAATAAACACCGCGGACAGTTTTCCGAAAGAAATGGCGATCGTCTTCCCTGGCAAACACTGCTTGATTTGAAAATTCAGCAGGATTTCAATATTAAGCTTAGTCGCAAAACGTATACTTTCCAGATCAGTTATGATGTTTATAATTTCACAAATATGCTGAGCAAGAAATGGGGTCAAACCTACTTCCTTGCTAATGATGCTTATGCACTTGTTCAATTTGCAGGATTTGTAAGTCCAACAAATCTTACACCTCAATATAGATTTAGTCCACAGACTGGCAAACCCTGGGGACTTAGTACCAGCAATTCGCCGGGTCTAAGTGCAAGATGGATAAGTCAATTAGGAATTAGAGTGATTTTCTAAACCCGTGTAATATCATAAAAAAGAGGACGTCTCAATATAATCGAGGCGTCCTTTTTTAATTTTTTGTGATGTTCATTAAGTTTTTCTCATGAGGTAAGTTTTGAGAAACAAAAAGGTTTTTATTCAGGCCACTTTTTTCCCTATGTTATGTGCCAGAGCCAGGAGTCCTGTTTCTACGTTTACTTTTTCTATTCCTCTTAGCATCATTCTATTGAAGTGGTGATTATTTTTGATGGCGGCGAAGACAGGTTCGACATCATGACATCGCTGTTTTCGCTTTTTGATTACGCTTCTAATCTTTTTTATACAATCCATTTGTGGATAGACCCCCTCCAAAAACTGAAAATAAAAAAGGGGCTGGCTGCTTATGAGGCAGCCCTTTTTTTGTTGCACAGATTACCAAGCTCTTTGGTCAGAGTCTCTGCCCCATCCCCATTTTAAAAATGCCGGCATCGCCCTGCCCCAGGTTTTTACGTCATGCTTACCATCATCATAATTGATATAACAAATGTCAGTCCCATTTTTATAGCCTTTCTTTTCTAACTCATCAATGAGGCCAAGCGTGTCATCAATTGAATCAATGATCCCGTTGTTATTCCTGTCCATCTTTTCATCAAGCGAGCCGGTGGTAAAATAGAACTTTAGTCCGGGTTTATAGTCACCTTCCCGGATAAGTTTATGCATGATACGATCTGTCTTCTCATTATACCCATGGTGCAGATCTTTTGATCGCCACCACAATGATCCTGAAAACACAGCCGCTTTGGAAAAATATTCAGGATGATGCCAAACGGTATCAATGGCAGACAGCCCACCGAGCGAAAAACCGGCGTAGGTTTTCTCGGCGAAACTATTACCCCATTTGTGGAATATGTGGGGCAACAATTCATGCAAAACAAACTGTTGATGTAACCGGGCTTTTGCTCCTCGGCCCTTGTAGTCCAGCAAGCTTGCCGTTCCATACTCCATTTTTCTTTCTGCACCGCAATGAATGCCAACACAAAGAACTGGTTCTATTGCGCTATGATCGTATAGATCGCCCAACATCCGGTCAAAATGAAACTTCGGGAGGTCTTGTCCATCATTTATTATCAATAAACTCACTGAGATCTTATCCGTTTTTACCGGCGGAAGATAGAAATCGACAAGGACATCTCTTTCAAGGTGGATAGAACTAATAACGACATTTTGTACCGGGACAGAAGCCTGCTTCAAACGCTGCATGGGCGCAAAAATAAGGGATGTACCGTAAAGGCAGACCAGCTTTGTTTTGAAACAATCTTGCTTCCTTTTTTGTTTTTCTACTCTTTAAAAAATACATTTGATTACTTGCCAGCCCACAAATAAATTATCAAACCAAACCATTTTTATGAAAAAGATCGGCGTGTTACATGGGAAAGAAAGAAGCTTTCCAATGGCTTTTGTTGAAAGGATCAACAGTAAAAACATTTCTGGCGTCGTGGCCGAATCTGTAAGGATTGAAAAAGCGATCCAGGGCGAACCAACCGGCTATGCGGTGATCATCGATCGTATCTCCCAGGACGTTCCTTTTTACCGTACCTGGTTAAAGAATGAAGCACTAACAGGAACAGCGGTCATCAATAATCCGTTCTGGTGGAGTGCCGATGACAAGTACTTTAATAACTGCCTGATGACAAAAGTGGGTGTCCCCATTCCCAAGACTGCGATCATTCCTTCAAAAGAACATCCCGATGATACTTCCGAAGACTCTTTTAGCAATCTTGCATATCCATTGGATTGGGAGACTATTTTTAAATATGTCGGCTTTCCTGCATACATGAAACCATTTGCAGGCGGCGGCTGGAAACATGTATATAAATTAAACAGCAAAGAAGATTTTTTTGAAAAGCATAGCGAAACAGGTCAGTTAGTGATGTTGCTCCAGGAAGAGATTGTATTTACCGAATATTATCGCTGTTATTGCATCGGCAGAAAATATGTGCGTATTATGCCTTATGAACCGCGCAATCCCCATCATCTTCGTTATGTGGCAAGTTTTACTCCTTCGCCTGAACGATTGAAACAAATGGAAGAAATTGTTTTACGCATTTGCAATTATCTCGGTTATGATTTTAACACGGTGGAACTGGCCGTAAGAGATGGTGTTCCTTATGCTATTGATTTTTGTAACCCGGCGCCTGATGCTGAACGCACCAGTGTTGGTGAAGAAAATTTTGCATGGGTAGTTGAAACGGCGGCTAACTATGCGGTCGAAAGAGCCATGGAACAAAAGGATGGGCAGGATAACCTGACGTGGGGTGAGTATGTGAAGAGAGGTGCTAATAAAACACCGTTAGTTTAAACCTTCAATCAATTAATAATTATTAATTAATAATTATTAATTATTCAACGTATGGCAACACTCAATTATAAGACCTTCACGCTTGGTGTAGAAGAAGAATACATGGTGCTTGACCCTGAAACAAGGGAATTGAAGAGTCATGAACAAAAAATTGTGCATGAAGGACAAAAAGTGATAAGGGATAAAGTAAAAGCGGAAATGCACCAGGCGGTCGTGGAAGTAGGAACCGATATTTGCGCGGATGCTGATGAAGCCTGGCAGGATGTTGCTGCTCTGAGAAAAACAATATCCGAGATCGCAGCAGGGCTTGGTTTTGCAATGGGAGCGGCCGGCACCCACCCATTCAGTCATTGGGAAAGCCAGTTAATAACTGATCATATACGGTATAATGAATTAGTAAATGAATTACAGGAGGCCGCACGCAGCAATTTGATCTTTGGACTGCACGTCCATGTAGGAATGGAAAATCGTGAGATGGCAAATCATATTGCTAATAGTACAAGATATTTTTTGCCGCATATCTATGCATTGAGCACCAACTCACCCTTTTGGGAAGGACGACTGACAGGTTATAAATCATTCCGTACAAAAGTATTTGATAAATTTCCGCGCACAGGCATTCCCGAAGCATTTGACAGCATTGAAGCTTATGAGAACTATGTGAAGCTGTTGGTAAAGACAAACTGTATTGATAATGCAAAGAAGATCTGGTGGGACCTGAGGGTACATCCATTTTTCAATACCGTTGAGTTTCGCATTTGCGATATTCCGCTCACCGTTGACGAAACAATAACGCTGGCCACCCTTTTCCAGGCAGTCTGTGCAAGGATTTATCTCTTACGCAGCAAGAACCTGAATTTTATTCAATACTCCCGTGCCCTGCTCAATGAAAATAAATGGAGAGCCAGCCGTTACGGTATCGATGGCAGGCTGATTGATTTTGGAAAAGAAGAGGAAGTGAACACCCGGGCGCTTTTGTATGAGCTGCTCGATTTTATTGATCCTGTAATTGATCATCTTGGAAGCAGGCACCGGCTTGCACATATTCATAAGATCCTGGAAAATGGAACAGGCGCCGACAGGCAATTAAAGGTTTTTGAAGAAACAAAAAACCTGGTAAAAGTTGTTGACTACATCAGGCAACAATTTTTAGCAGGAGTTTAAAATCAATCATAAAACCGATGAATTATGAGTTGTATTTTGAAGGTTTCAACATTTGTTTCAATAAGTTTTTGTATGATCGCTTGCAATTCGGGAGAAAATGATAATGCATCGGATCAAAGTGCAGGCACGAATTCGTCCATAACACCTTTGATAGTTCCAAATGACGCAGCGCAAACCACTGCTACTCCCACTATTTACGATATTTGGGTACTTGATAGCATAAATAATAAGGCACCTGATTCAAATTTCTTTTCACACGGCACACCTTATCTTGATTTTAATCTTGAGAAAAAAACGCTGGCTGGTCATACCGGGTGTAATGGAATATCCGGCAAAGTAAATGTACAGGGTGAAAAACTAATTTTTGACAGCCTGGTCGTTACATCCCAGACCTGCAAAAACAAGGACTTTGAAAAAAAATTCGTGACTGGGTTTAAGAGTGGAAAGACAACCTATAAACTACTAAACGGCAACTTGCACTTAAATGTCGGGCCCGGTACAAATCTTATCTTCCGGAAGATCCGCCGCTAAAATTTTCTATGTCGACAAGCAGGATGAAGATTTGCAGGAAGGGACATAAATTTAACAAAAGCAGTGATTGCCCGACCTGCCCAATATGTGAAAAAGAAAGAAAACCTCCATCAGGCATTCTTTCGATTGTACCTGCGCCGGCAAGAAGAGCATTGGAACGTGAAGGCATCAACACACTTTTAAAGCTTTCAAAATACACCGAGAAAGAGATGTTAGCATTACACGGTATTGGCCCATCTTCTATTCCATTATTTAAGGCCGCCTTAAAAGAAAAGGGGCTTTCATTTAGAAAAAAATAAATTCTTTATTGCCATTGACAAAAATCGATCCCCCTAAAATTACTTTTCAGCCGGTCACCGTCACTTTTCTTGAAATGCACGAGCCAAAACCGCTGCCTGTTCCACTCGTTCATACTCAATTTGTGCTATTGCCAAAACCGATCTTACCCAACGAATACAGGAAATATTATTATGGAGTTGGTAAAAAACACTTTTGGCTTGACAGGATGGTAATGCCGGATGAAGAGCTAACTGAAAAAATAAATGCTGGCAGGGTCGATATTTTTCTTTTCTATGTGCAGAACGAAGTCGCGGGGTACATTGAATTTGTAAAGGAGGAAAAATATGTTGAAATTCTTTATTTCGGATTAATGCCTCCATTTATCGGGAAAGGTTATGGAAAATATTTTTTACAGTGGGTAATTGCAAAAGCCTGGAGTTACCAGCCTGACTGGATACAATTGAATACCTGCACCCTGGATCACCCAAACGCGTTACGGGTTTATAAGCAGGCAGGCTTCAAAGAAGTGAGAACTGAAATACACCAGCGAAGAATACTCACCTAGGTATTATTGTTTTGTTTCTTCGACTTTTGTTTTAACAATGACCGACGGATGCTTATGGGGTGCATTCACAGCGCTGAGCACATTAAACTTTAATGACACTTCTGTTTTTCTTTCAATTGTTTTCACTTCGATAGTTGTCTTTTCACCTGATTTCAGGACAACCATGTCAATATTATTATGAAAAGTAAAGTCGGTTTGATTTTGCAATGTTATATCAACACTGGAAAGATTTTCGATCTCCACTCCCAGCACATTGTACCGGCCGATATACTTTGCTGATGTCACTTTTAATGAACTTTCGATCAATGGTATTAAAAACTCATCGCGACCGATCAGCAAGTTTTTAAAGATGGCAATTGTACGACGATTCATCAAAGCATCTTTGATGCTGGCTTCATTTCTTTCTTTTGCAAAAACCAACGTTAACGGTCTGTGGCCGCCTTCAGGTATTTTAAAATCCCAGTCGACCAATTTATGAAGATCGGTAGTTCCCATGATCGTTAAATTATTATCCAATGCTATCTGCAACGCTTCATCAGAATACATTGATCCATTTACCACTTCTATGCCATCCAATAACTTTTCACGGATTAAAAGCCGATGCACATCAGTAAGTGTAGCCATGCCATCTTTTCGTTGCGGTGTCCATTGTGGATGATTCCAAAAAATAAAAGCCCCCTGCTTTTTCGCATCACGAAAAACCTGGATAGAATCATCAACCAGGAGTTTGTTAGGGTCAGAAATAAAAATTGCATTGTTATGACCGGGCGGCATTCTTCTTGTTATCTCAGAACC
>DASVAM010000406.1:0-8014 GCA_036376375.1 Chitinophagaceae bacterium | reverse complement strand
AAAATAGATCATGGAAACAACTTCTAAATTAAATCTTGACAAATTGGATCACCAGATCATCCACCATATGATGAACGACGCCAATGTCTCTTATGCTGAATTGGGAAAAAAGTTTTTTGTGTCGGCGGGCACAATTCATGTGCGTATAAAAAAATTACAGGATGCGGGCATCGTAAAAGGAACCAGGTTCAATGTGGATTTTAAAAAGTTGGGATATGATGTTATTGCATTTATTGGAATCTATTTAAAAGAAAGCTCTATGTATGATGCAGTCGCCAAAGAATTAAGCAAGATGCCGGAGATCGTTAGATTAAATTATACAACAGGTAATTATAGCATGTTTGCAGAAGTTGTATGCAGGGATATTGGAGAATTAAAAATGGTATTGCATGATCAGCTTCAAAAAATTAAGGGGATCGAAAGGACAGAAACATTTATTTCGCTCGAAGAAAGTTTTGGCCGCACCGTTAAGATTGCTTGATACTGTCGGAGGGTTTTCCGGTACATGAATAAAGCTTACCTTTATTTTTTGTTTTCAATAAATTATTATGAAGAAAGTGTTGTTACAGTTATTCGCAGTTCCCGCAATTATTTTTGGCATTGCCAGCTGTTCTGATAAAGGCGGTGGCGGAGGAGGCGGTGGTAGCGAGGCGAATCTTGCCGTTACATTAAACCCACCGGCCGGTTCAACTCAGGCGGCGGCCCCCCAGATTGATTTTCCACTTACAGTTTCTATTACATCTACCATGCCGCCTCAAGGTGTTACTATTGATGTGAAAGTGGCACCGGATGGATCAACCACCAATTTTTTTACGGAGTCAAGATCCTCCACAGCTGCTAATAACAATTTTACAATTACCGGTACACCTACCGGTGTTGTTTGTGTAACAACAGTAACTGTTACCTCTAAATCATTGGCAACAAATACATGGACAGGAAGTTATCGGTATACAAGAAAGCCATAAATGTCAACGAACATCCAGGGCATCACGAAGCCCGTTACCGAACAAATTAAAAGCAAGAACAAGTAACATGATAGCAAAGCCCGGTGCCAAAGCAAGCATCGGGTTTTGCGTTATTATGAAACTATAATTTTCTTTGATCATCAGCCCCCAGCTTGGCTGGGGTGGTTGTACACCAACGCCTAAAAAACTTAAGCCTGCTTCAATGACGATGGCCGACGCAAAATTGGATGCAGCAATCACTAAAACAGGCCCCATAATATTTGGAAGTATGTGACGAAAGATCGTTCGGAAATGCGAGAAACCTAAAACTCTTGTGGCTTCAATATATTCTAATTCCCTGATTGATAAAACCTGACCACGAACTAATCTTGCAACATTCACCCACATGGTCAATCCGACTGCAATGAAAACCTGCCAAAAACCTTTTCCTAATGCAAACGTGATCGCAAAAACCAGTAACAATGTTGGAATGCTCCAGATAATATTTGTGAGCCACATGATGATGTTATCAATTCTCCCCCGAAAATAGCCGGCTAATGATCCGAGCAAAACACCGATAGAAAGGGAAATAACAACTGTAATTAATCCTACGCTTAAGCTGACCCTTGTACCAATAATGATCCTGCTTAAAACATCACGACCAAACTTATCTGTACCTAGCCAGAATTTTTTTTGGGTGGTAAATGACGCCGGCAACTTATTTACTGCAAATGTTTTCTCTTCTTCCACACCGTCATCAATGAATTTTAAAACAAGGATCGAATCTTTATTAAGTGAACGATAGCTGTTGATCGGTATAAATTCAAATTCATCGTTCGTGCCATACAATAAGTGACTGAAGAATTCCTTCTTTTCAAATGTTTCTTTGGGAACTTTTAAAAATGTTTTGGTGAAGCCCGGTCTTTGTTTTCGTATCTCCAGGATAATTCTATTTCCATAAGGGGTTGAATCAGGAGCAATAAAATAAGAAAAGACCGCTGTGAATATTGCAGTAACAATAATTACAAGGCCCGCTATGGCCCCTTTGTTTTTTTTCAAACGCCTCCATGCTGCATTCTTTGATAACCCTGGTGCGATTTTCATGTGCGGGAAAGATACAACCAAACTATTTTACGCGGCGACCCTTCCATTCAAATCCTCCAAAGACGCCAAACCATCCCGCGATAACAGTATAGAGAATATGTAAGGGTTGAAAAAACGGAAACCGAACCAGCAATTTTTCTTCATTATAAAACTTTGCAACAGGATAGAGGAATATTAGTTCAATGCTCGTTTTTACGATAAGAATACCTGCCAGGCTCAACCATAAAAAAGGCAGCCAGAATCCTGTGATAAATAGTGCCAATAAGGAGCAATTAAAGAAATAAACGAGGAACAGGGCGCTAAAAATTTTTATATCACTATAGTTCGTTGCTTTACTGGCCCAACGAATCCGCTGGTTAAAGAACTCTTTCCATGATTTTGCTGGTTGAGTAATGACGATCGCTTCTTTTGACAACAGGTAAGAAATTCTTCCTGAAAATTCCTTTGCTATTTTTTGCATTAGCAACATATCATCGCCCGAGGCAATATGATCAATACCCGTAAAGCCCTTGACTTCAAGAAAAGCTTTTCTATCATAAGCAAGATTAGCTCCATTACACATGTTATGGATCCTTTTTTGCACTGAGGCCGCCGTGATCCCCTGTAATACAAGAAAATCAAGCGCCTGAAAGGTTTGTAAAACAGAAGACCCGTATTCCATCAATACGGGTGCGGCAATAAAAACAGCATTTGTCTTTTCTTTAAAATCTGCGATCGTTTTCAGCCAATTCTCTTTTACAGCACAATCTGCATCTGTAGTAACGATCAAATCTCCGGTCGCTATTGCGATACCTGATTCAACGGCTTTCTTTTTATAAGAATTGATGTTATCAAATTCAAGTTTTATCAGTTTTGCAAATGAATAGCTGTTAACGATAGTCGCTGTATTATCGGTGGAATGGTCATCAACAACAATTACTTCAAAAAGATGATCAGGGTAGGATTGTTTCCCGATTGACGATAAAAGCCTCCCAATGTTTTCTTGCTCATTTCGCGCAGGGATTATAACGGAGATCTTTGTATGGGGTCCCTGTTCGGTTTGGGGAAATTGCTTTACCTCCTGCCAACCAGCACGATAATATAATATCAGGAGAGAATAGATAACCAACAGGCAAATAGTTATATAAAGAAGGATCATGCGTGGTGGCAAATCTAACTAAACAAGGCTAATCCGGCGGAAGGTGAAAAATAAATGAAGCTGGTCGAATAAAATTAAGACGAATTAATTTGGCTTTACAAGGCTAATGATTAATTTTGGATAGTTGTATAAACAACTATATGCCAAACAACCAATTTAAAAAGGGAGAGTTATACAGTTTTATCACGGGTAAAGCTTCCACTGCTATTGCCAGGAGGCTACAGAAAAAGTTTAATGCCTCGGGAATGAACCTGACAATTGAGCAATGGAGCGTATTATATCATTTATGGAAACTGGATGGTATCAGTCAGCAGGAATTATGCAACGCAACTTTTCGGGATAAACCCAGCATAACGAGATTGGTTGATAACCTGGAGAAATCCAACCTGGTGAAAAGAGTTGCATCGGAAAATGATCGTCGTATCAATAAGATCTATTTAACAAAACAAGCGCAGAAGTTGCAGGAACAAACGATGGAGCTGGCTGAAGAAACGTTGAATGAGGCGTTGCGTACGGTACCTCCTGAAAAAATTGATGTGTGCAAGGAGGTGTTGCAGATCGTGTATGATAATTTGAAATAGTGCCCCTCTAAATCTCCCCCAAGGGGAGACTTTAGAAAACTCAAAATATTAGAATCTCATTTTGAATAAACAAATAGTTCTTAAACTCAATTTATAATCAGCTTCATAAAACCTCCCCTTCGGGGAGGTGGGTGGGGCCTTTAAACTTATATACTATGAGCACTGAAGTAAAACAATCGGCTGCGTTAAAAGGCGGCGAATGGCTGATAAAAGAGTCTTCTCCCTTTGATGTGTTCACTCCTGAAAATTTTTCAGAAGAGCAATTGATGATCCGGGACATGTGTGAGCAGTATCTTGATAAAGAAGTTTATCCCATACTTGACAGGATCGATGCGTTGGAGCCCGGGTTGATGAAGGGCCTTGTTACAAAGGCCGGTGAGCAGGGGTTGCTGTCTGTCTCTTTCCCGGAAGAATATGGTGGCCTGGGTAAAGATTTTGTTACATCGACGATCGTGAATGAATATCTCGGCGCCGGCCATTCCTTTTCCGTAGCGATCGCTGCACATACGGGGATTGGAACATTACCCATTCTCTATTTTGGAACTCCGGAACAAAAACAAAAATATATACCTAAGCTGATCACTGGTGAATGGGCCGGTGCATACGGACTAACTGAGCCCAACAGCGGAAGTGATGCACTGAGTGCTAAAACTTCTGCAAAACTGAGTGATGACGGAAAGTTTTATTTGATTAACGGACAAAAGTGCTGGATCACGAATGGAGGATTTGCAGATGTGTACACTGTATTTGCAAAAGTTGATGGCGATAAATTCACGGGTTTTATTATTGAAAGAGGAACGGAAGGTTTTACGCAGGGCCCTGAAGAACATAAAATGGGAATCAAAGGTTCGTCAACAGTTCAATTATATTTCCAGGATTGTAAGGTGCCGGTGGAAAACGTATTAGGAGAAATCGGCAAAGGACATAAGATCGCTTTTAATATTTTGAATATTGGCCGTTTAAAGTTAGCCGCTGCCGCATTGGGCGGGTCAAAAAGAGCAACCACTGATTCGGTACAATATGCAAAGACGAGGGAACAATTCAAACAACCAATTGCCAACTTTGGCGCCATCAAGCATAAGCTTGCCGACATGGCAATAAAAATATTTGTAGGTGAAAGCGCACTCTATCGTACTGCCAACTGGATCGATCGAAAAGAACATGAATTACTTGCTGCCGGTAAACCTTTTAATGAGGCATTATTAGGTGGTGCAGAAGAATATGCCATTGAATGCGCCATGTTAAAAGTTTTTGGCAGCGAGGTTTTGGATTTCGTGGTTGATGAAGGCGTGCAGATCCATGGTGGGAATGGATTCAGTGCCGAGTATAACATCTCAAGAGCTTATCGTGATAGTCGTATCAACAGGATATACGAAGGTACCAATGAGATCAATCGCCTGTTAACGCTTGATATGACATTGAAAAGAGCCATGCAGGGAAGACTTGACCTGATGGGGCCAGCCATGTCAGTGCAAAAGGAATTAATGAGCATTCCTGATTTTGGTGCCGAAGAAGAAGGCGCATTTTTCAAAGAGAAAAAACTGATCGCTAATCTTAAGAAAGCGATTCTAATGGCATCCGGAGCAGCCGTTCAAAAGCTGATGATGAAGATCGAGAACGAACAGGAAATATTGATGAATCTTGCCGATATGGCCATTGAAACCTTTAACGCCGAAAGCGTTTTACTGAGAGTAATGAAAATGGTCGATCAAAAAGGAGAAGGAGCCAGTGCTCATCATATGGATATCATGCGCGTATACTTATATGATGCCGCCGATCATGTAAATAAGTTCGGAAAAGATGCGATCAATTCCTTTGCGGAGGGCGATGAGCAACGGATGATATTAATGGGACTGAAAAGATTTACAAAAGCAGAACCTTTTAATACCAGGGATGCGAGAAGACGAATAGCCGATAAAATGATCGCTGAAGGAAAATATTGCTTCTAAAAGCTAATTTAACTTCCATTCACCGGTTATTCCTGTTGGTGTGGCCGGTTTTTTTTCGTCTGCAAAAAAACTCATTAACTCCCGACGGGTAATTAATAGCTCATGCAACTTCTTTTTTCGCTTGCTCTCTATATAAAGTCCGACCGAGAGAATGCTGCAATAAATTATGGTGATCATATAATAAATGAGAAAGAGATTCTTCACGTCGGGCAGGGCGATCACATAATGCATTAGGTAAATAATGATAAAACATCCATAAGCGAAACTAAGAGCAGATGCAATAATAGCTTTACTTATGAACTTATTATGAACAAAACTTCGCTTCACAGTATAAACAAAATATAATAAAGAGTATGCAAATACGATGGTTAGCCCTGGCCCCATTGCAATTGTTATCGTTTTAATCGTCAGGCCAAACAGTATTATCAGGATAATTTCAAACACAATAAATGCTGCCAGCAATATTTTCATTGTCTTTACCTGGAAAGATGACGCAACCTGGAATATAAGGAATGTAAGAATCAGCGGCCCGTCGGTGAGATTATTAATAATGCCATAATATCGTTCAAATGTTTTTGGAATATCTACCAGGTGCTCGGTCATCAGGTTGTAACCAAATGCCAGCATGCACCAAATGAACAATGGAAGGTATTGTTTGTATCGGGTTAGCTTCGTTGCCACGATAACAAATACCGGGGCAAAGAGAGCAAGGGTGGATAATATGCCGATGGCATCATGCCAATTCATATGTAGTGGTTTTTATAGGATAAGTCGCATCTTATTCCGGATCAATTGTTAAACGGTGTGCCGGTACGAGTAGTGTAGTAAAGGACTGATTTATAGGAAAATCAAGCAAAAGTGCTCAATCATTGGGTAATAATACCTGAATCTTTATGGGAGTTTTTTTGAAGTAAAACACGAAAAAAATACTACTCCTTTTTTTGATGTTTAAGCTCAGGACGGGGGAAACCATCGTGGCAGGTAAAGCAGGTTACTGCCATTTTCTCGCCGGCTTTATAAACAATGGTGTAATTAAAATAATCCTTATTGACCGCCGCCGTTAATTGCATCATCATTCTTGTAATTTCCTTTTCCGGTTTATCATCGCTTGCATAATCCAGTTCACCTTTTACTGCTTTACTTTCTGCATGACAAAAACTACAGGATACATCCAGCGCTTTTGAATAGTTCTCCATCACAGAATCGAGATCTGCATTGCTGATATCTTTTGGCAATACTTTTAAATTCCTCTCCTTGTTTTTAATACCTGGTTTGCTCGCGGCGATACCAACAAAGATGAATGCCGCTAAACCAAGCACTGTGATGAGTTTATTTTTCATAAAATCAATTTAATTATTACAAGATAGTATACAAACCTTCATCATAACCGGAAAATTTATGAGATGCAAATATTCCGTGATTAAATACAGGAAAATATGACAAGAAGTAAATTCATCAACTTATTTTGCATTGATCTTCTTACAGGTAACCTGGACAAAAATTTAAACCTACATCATTCGTAAAAGAATTTAATAATCGCAGACGGATGATCCCTGGCGAAAACAATCCTGTGATGAAACGGCTTTGGAACTTGGACACCAGCACCTGCAAAAACGGGGGCACTTGATACAAGGACGAAGGAACTGCCTGCCTTGGTTGTCCGACGCCGGTGGATACTACGTTGTGATGATGGCATCAACTATCGCCCTGGTAAATGTCACGAATCAGGAGTTACGACTGTCCAGGTATACCAGATCTTTGGAGTCGCTAATTTAGCCGGATGCACGATTGTAATTCCGCATATCTCCCGGGCTGCGTCGTATTGGAAAGGAAATAACGAATAATTAAGGATGTCACTGGTAAAAAATCCTATTTTATAGCCTTTGAACCACTTGCTAACTATCCGTTATTCTTTAAATTTGCAGACAACATTTTTTTATGAGTGAAGCTACTGTTGCTCCTGCGTTAACCGCTAAAGATTTTGCAACCGACCAGGAAGTACGCTGGTGTCCGGGCTGTGGTGATTATTCCATTCTTGCACAAGTACAGAAGGTGATGCCTACCCTTGGAATACCCCGCGAGAATATTGTGATCATTTCCGGCATTGGATGCAGCAGCCGTTTTCCATATTACATGAATACATATGGTATGCACTCAATCCATGGAAGGGCTACAGCGGTGGCCAGTGGTTTGAAAGCTTCAAGACCAGAGCTGAGTGTTTGGATCGTAACGGGTGACGGCGACAGTTTAAGTATCGGTGGCAATCATACAATTCATTTGCTTCGCAGAAATTTTGAT
>DASVAM010000402.1:0-9054 GCA_036376375.1 Chitinophagaceae bacterium | reverse complement strand
AATTTCTTTATGATCTGGATATCCCATGAAGGCACAGCCTGCAATTCATAAATACTGATAAATTTTCCCAACAGTTTTCTGTATGCAATAAGATTTGCGATCTGCAACCCGGAAATGATCTTTATTTCACGCAGATCGTTTTCATCGGCCATATTTAGATTAAGGGGGTTTTTTCTGAATCGTTCCCATTGCTGATGATAACTGTCATCTTCAGTTTCTGCCTGGTCAACATCCGCCAGGTTTTCCAATTGTTGTTCGATCGTTGAAACGGGAGACTCCTGGGCATAAACCGCGAAGGGTGAATAGTGAATGGTGAATAGGAGCACTATGAGCGTACGAAACCACATACTTTATTCATCTTCCTTTTTTGAAAAATTATAGATCAGCATTAACCCGGGCGTAACGCCAAGTTGCGGGTGATAACTCGCAACAACATCAAGACGCAATGATTTTAGAAACAAGCCAACACCTGCACAAACATTTGAGGTATTCGTGGCAATACCTACTCTCGCCATAAATTGCGGCAGGAATTTATACTGCATGCCGGCATTGACATTTACCGGTTGGTTTTCTTCTTTTTCAATTTCAGCGCTGACAAAAAATTTGGCAGACGCATCATACCCCAAACCAATCGTATAGATCGATGCCAATTTTTCTCTTGAATTTTTTCCATACTTACCTCCAACAGGGCTATATGCGTGTATGCCTGCATGTAACTTATCAGTTAAATGAAAAACAGTTCCGATCTCAAAATTGACAGCGGACGAGTTTCCATAACCGCTAACCCGGATACCATTGTAATTAAATTGAACACCGATATCAATTTTGCTCCCAAGTTTTCTCGCATAAGCCAAACCGGCCTGCGATTCGTTGTAATCGCTGAATCCATAATAGCCGGCTTTGACACCAAAATTTCCTGAATTGGTTGGTACTGCGATCGCCAATTGATAAAGGCTCAACTCATCCAACATGAATCTTCTTTCCCCATAAATTCCTGCCGAAGCATTTTTCACTTGTGCTAATGAAGCCTGGTTGTTCATGAAAGAAAAAACATCCGTATGATTAATACTATATGCACCAAGACCAGCATAAATAGCCGCAACCGGGCGACGCAATGTCTGTCCATTTATAAAAAAATGAGTAGAAAGAAATAGCAGGATAAGATAAGGTTTGCTCAAGCAGTTCATTTATTGTAAGTTAAAATGATACCCCTTGGCGACAATGACAAAAAAGCGGTAGTTCAGCCGTTTTTAACGAGTCGTTTCATATGTTAGCTTTTATAAAAAATTAATCAACATAGGTGTTTTGTCTTCTGCGCTGCCAATCAAATTCATCCTATTACATGTTCATGCCGGTTAAAATATAACCACCTATTTTTACTTTGCCTCAAAATGTCACCCCTTACCTTTGCGCCATGCAAATTTTAGATGGTAAAAAAGTATCGCAGGCAGTAAAAGATCAATTGAAAATAGATGTGGCCCAGCTCTTTGCCGAAGGGAAAAAAGTCCCTCATCTCGCCGCCATTTTGGTTGGGAATGATGGGGCCAGTGAGACCTATGTTGCGTCAAAAGTAAAATCATGTGAGGAAGTTGGTTTCAAATCAACACTGATCAGATTCGAGGCAGACACGTCCGAAAATAAGTTATTGGAACAGATTCAGGATTTGAATGCAGATCCCGATGTTGATGGTATCCTGGTCCAGCTTCCATTACCCAAACATATTTCTGATGAGAAAGTCATCAATACAATTGATCCGGATAAAGATGTTGATGGTTTTCACCCGGAAAATGTCGGCAGGATGGTACAGGGATTACCAACATTTATTCCTGCAACACCCCATGGCATCATGCTGATGCTTGAACATTACAAGATAGATACTACAGGCATGCATGCCGTCGTGATCGGCCGCAGCAATATTGTTGGAAGACCAATGAGTGTTTTATTAAGTGAAAATAGAAATCCCGGCAACTGTACCGTTACACTTTGTCATTCAAAAACAAAAAATATTGCAGAATTATGTCGCAATGCCGATATAATTGTCGCAGCTTTAGGAAGACCAGGTTTTGTAACTGCAGATTGGGTAAAAGATGGTGCAATCGTTATTGATGTTGGTATTAACCGGGTACCTGATGCAACCAGAAAAAGTGGATTCAGATTGAGAGGTGATGTTGATTATGAAAATGTAGCTCCAAAATGTTCATGGATAACACCGGTGCCAGGCGGTGTAGGGCCAATGACGATCGCTGCGTTGTTGAATAATACTTACCGGTCTTGTAAGATGAAAAATTAGAAAACCGGCCCCTCTAAATCTCTCCGCCTCAGGCGGAAGACTTACCAACCGCACAAAGCCGATGGATGAAGAGACAACACGATAGTAACTTTGTAATTAATGAAATCCGAAATCGTAAATCGTAAATCCGAAATCGCATTGCTTCCGGTAATGGAACATTTCTATACTTTACAGGGTGAAGGTTTTCACCAGGGCAAGGCAGCTTATTTCATAAGGCTCGGTGGTTGCGATGTCGGGTGTGTATGGTGTGATGTGAAAGATAGTTGGGATGCAGGTAAACACCCATTGCTGGAGGTTCGAAGTTTGAGGCTTGAAGTTCAGAAAACACCGGCCAAGATGGTTGTTATTACGGGTGGAGAACCACTAATGCATAACCTTGATGAGCTCACGAAGGAATTACAATCAGCAGGTTTAAAAACAAATATTGAAACTTCCGGGGCCTATCCTTTAAGTGGTTCATGGGACTGGATCTGTTTATCACCAAAGAAATTTAAAGCCCCCTTACCCGCTATTATTCCAGTTGCCAATGAATTAAAAGTTGTTGTCTTTAATAAAAGCGATTTTGATTGGGCTGAAAAATATGCGGCGCTCGTTTCGCCATCGTGTAAACTTTTTTTGCAACCTGAATGGGATAAAGCCGCCGGGGTAACGCCATTGATCATTGATTATATCAAAGCTCATCCTCAATGGGAACTGAGCCTGCAGATACATAAGTATATTAATGCGCCGTAGTTCAATTAGCAATGGGCAATGGACAATAGACAAAGGACCGACAATTTTTATACCTGATTTGCCTGTTGCTTATTGTCAATTGGTTATTGCCTATTGCCTATTGCTTATTGTCTATTGCCTATTGATTCGCCTCTTAACATTTATTTACTGAATGGGGAATAAAAAAGCATTAGATTCGTAATAGAAATCCAGCAATATCAATGAAAACTCTTATCCATATTCTAGTATTTATTTCAACCCAATTTCTGATTGCCAATTCATTAAATGCCCAGGTATCCAACCTTGCAAAAGTTAATCCCCGCGCGGTAAAAATGTATAATGAGGGATTGGCGAAAGCAACCGACGACCGGTATGACGATGCGATCAGTTACTTTTTGCAAGCCATTTATCTCGACTCAAATTATGTTGATGCTTATTTATCACTTGCCGGAGTGTACGGTCAAACAAGAAAGCCGGATCTGTCGGTGGAGTATTATGAAAAAGCATTAAGAAAAGATTCTGCTGCTACTAAAGTTTACAGGCTTCCCTATGCGATCAATCTTGCCGGCACGGGAAATTTTAATAAGGCATTACATGCAATTGATGAATACCTGGCCAACCAAAAATTAGGCGAAGCAAGTCGCAAGGCCGGTGAGTATCGTAAGCGTTGTTTTGAATTTGCGATTGCGCAGGAAAAAAAGAATGCTGGTCGTAATTACGAGTTTGCACCCAAAAATGCGGGTGATCGGATCAACAGTGCCGAATCAGAATATCTTCCTTGCTTGACCATCGATGGAAAAGAGTTTTTCTTTACAAGAAGACTCCGGGGTTTTGATGAAGATTTTTTTTCTGCAAAATGGGATGGTAAAGATTGGATAAAAGCGGCTCCTCTCGGTGGCAATGTAAACACTGATCAGAACGAAGGTGCTCAAATGATCTCGCAGGATGGCGAATGGCTGGTGTTTACCGCATGCAACAGGAAAGATGGATGGGGTAGCTGCGACATCTATATTTCATTTAACACACCACAGGGATGGAGCGAGGGTGTAAATCTCGGCGGAAAAGTTAATACTGATCAATGGGAATCACAACCCTGTCTTTCTCCTGATAAAAGAGACTTATATTTTGCCAGCAGAAGATTGGGCGGCTATGGCGGAAGCGATATTTATGTTTCGCATTTACAATTAAATGGTGAATGGACAACACCCGAAAACCTTGGCCCACAAATAAACACTGCCGGCGATGAATCATGTCCATTTATTCATGCCGACAATCAAACATTGTTTTTTACCTCAAGCGGCTTATTGGGCTATGGTGAAGATGATCTGTTTTATACAAGGAAGGGACCAAAGGGTGATTGGAGTGTTCCCGAAAACCTCGGTTATCCCATCAATACTATCTATAAAGAAGGAACTTTGTTTATTGCAGCCGATGCAAAAACTGCTTATTATGCAAGTGACCGTACCGATAGCAAAGGCGGATTGGATATTTATAGTTTTATATTACCTGAAAACATTCGTCCTGATAAAACGCTTTGGGTAAAAGGAAAAGTATTTGATAAAAAAACAACGAAGGGCTTGCCTTCTGCAGTCGAATTGATCGATCTGAATACAAAACAATTGATATCAAAAGTGCAGACGGATGAAAAAGGGAATTACCTGATCACGCTACCGGTAGGAAAAGATTATGCATTCAATGTAAACAGGAAAGGATATTTATTCTATTCAGATAATTTTTTCCTGACGAATCATGCGCCGGATTCAACGTATGAAAAAAATATTCCGCTACAACCCCTGGAAGCCAATGCATCTGTTGTATTGAAAAATGTTTTCTTTGATGTAAACAAATTTGATCTTAAACCTTCCTCCGAAGCTGAGCTTGATATCGTCGTACAATTAATGAATGATAATCCCACAGTAAAGATCCAGATCGGCGGGCATACGGATAATGTTGGCAAACCCGCAGATAATCTTACCCTGTCAAACAACCGTGCAAAATCCGTTGTTAATTACCTTATCTCAAAAGGCATTCCCGCGACAAGACTTTCTGCAAAAGGTTTTGGAGAAACGCAACCGGTTGCCGATAATAAAACAGAAGAAGGAAAAGCGCTGAACAGAAGGACCGAGATGAAAGTCATTGGTCAATAGTTGTTAGTCTTTAGTCCATTTCGGAAGAATAATTAGTCAATAGTTTTTAGTCTTTAGTTGATTTTCGGAAGTTCAAAGTATATTTGAGATTTCAGTGCGAAAAACCATTGACCATTGACCATTGACCATTGACTCTTGACTATGAACTCCGAACTCTTATACCAACTCGCCCTAACAGAAGTTCCCAACATCGGCTGCGTGCATGCAAAGATCCTCGTACAGGAAATTGGTTCTGCAGAAAAAGTCTTTAAAGCAAAACACCATTTACTTGAAAAGATTGAAGGCATTGGCGAAATAAGAGCAAGATCAATTAAAGCGTTCAATGATTTTTCGAAAGCGGAAGATGAAATAAAATTCATCGATAAGTATAAGATCAAACCATTATTTCTTACGGATAAAAATTATCCCCGGCGCTTATTGAATTGTTACGACTCCCCGATCCTGCTATACTATAAAGGCGAAGCGGATCTGAATGCATCGAAGGTTGTTGCAATCGTGGGCACCAGGAATCACACTGAATACGGAAAACAACAAACTGAAAGATTGGTCAGGGAACTTTCGTCCCAAAACATACTTGTGGTTAGCGGCATGGCATTTGGAATAGATGCGATCGCTCATAAAGCAGCTTACAAGCACGATCTTCCCACGGTGGGGGTCCTGGGTCACGGCCTCGATCAGATCTATCCGCCCGATCATTCCAACCTGGCAAAGGAAATGTTGAAAAACGGCGGCGGGTTACTTACTGAATTCAGAAGCAATACCAAACCGGATAAACATAATTTTCCCACCCGTAACAGGATTGTTGCGGGCATGAGTGATGCAACAGTTGTCATCGAAACTGGCGAAAAAGGTGGGAGCATGATCACTGCGGAATTAGCGAATGGTTATAACAGAGATGTATTTGCGCTACCCGGAAGGGTAAATGATAATAAAAGCGCCGGATGCAATTTTCTAATTCGAAATAACAAAGCAATGCTGCTGACTGATGCTGAGGAATTAATTGAGGTGATGGGTTGGGAGGAGAAAGCTAAGCATTTAAAAGAGAAAAGGAGTCAAAGAGAAATATTTATTGAACTGTCCAAAGATGAAAAAATAATTGTTGATATTTTAAAAGAAAAAGACCTGATACATATTGATGAATTAAATTTCAAAAGTGGATTAAGCAGCAGCACAATGGCTGCGGCTATTTTAAACCTCGAATTACAAGGTGTAGTGGCTACCTTACCCGGAAAGCTCTTCAGGTTAAATTAATGCTATGATAAAGGCTTGAAGCAGGCGCTGGTTTGCTATTTTTGCCCGAAAAATTTTAGAAAACTCAATAAAGCTGAACACTTTTATACAAATGATGAGTGAGGCAACGTTTCAGCCATTGATGTTGTCTCAAGTGCAGTAAACGAAACACTTAGCCCAATTTATGTCCTTAAGCCCGCCGCCCAGATATTTAGCTTTTTTCGTCCTACTTAATCTGCAAGCAGTTGTTAGTTACGCTCAGCCCTGTACTAATTTGGGGCAAACTCCTTCTACGGCTTTCCCGGTTTGTGGTACTACTGTTTTTCACCAGGCTTCTGTTCCAATTTGTGCTACTGTGAACATTTTTGTTCCAGGTTGTTCAACCGGAGGAGGTGGTGCATCTTATCAGAATAAAAATCCTTATTTCTATAAATTTACCTGTTATGCTTCCGGTACGTTAGGATTTCGGATAACTCCTTTGGCGCCAAATGAAGATTATGATTGGCAGCTTTGGGATATCACCGGCCAAAACCCTGAGGCGATATTTACAAATAACACCCTAGTCGTTACGGGAAACTGGGCGGGAACTTATGGTCCGACAGGAGCCTCAGCCACCGGTGTTAATTTTATACAATGCGGCTCTGATCCCGCAGCGAATCTGCCAACGTTTTCGGCAATGCCTGCTCTTATTGCCGGCCACGAATATATATTAATGGTCAGTCATTTTACGGATGGCCAAAGCGGATATGACCTTTCATTTAGTGGCGGCACTGCCGTTATCACTGACCCAAATATTCCTCATTTGGACAATGCAAAACCTGACTGTGACGGAACAAAGATCACTGTGAAGCTGAAGAAAAAAGTAAAGTGTAACAGTCTTACTTTAAGTGGTTCAGAATTCAGTTTGAATCCGGCAGTGACTACTGTCGTATCTGCAGCAACAGACTCCTGTGCCTTCGCTTTTGATTTTGATGAAATAACGTTAACGCTGGCGGCACCGCTTCCGAATGGCAATTATAACCTTGTTATCAACAACGGCAGTGATGGAAATACGCTGCGTGATTACTGTGACAATTCGATTCCTCAAAATGAAAGTATTTCATTCACCTATCAAAAACCACAACCCATTTTTGCAGACAGCGTTGGACGGCCGCGTTGCGGACCCGACTCAATAAAAATATATTTTCCTAAAAAAATTGATTGCAGCACTATTGCCGCAAACGGCAGTGATTTTTCTGTGTCAGGTCCTTCACCCGTTACTATAACCGGCGCGTCAGGAAATTGTATCAATGGTATGACAGATTATATCGTAGTAAAATTCTCTTCGCCCATCACAACAAAAGGAACCTACACGGTTTCATTAAAAGCCGGAAGTGATGGTAATATTGTGATCGATGAATGCGGGCAGGAAACACCATTGCAAACACTATCTTTTATTACTGTTGATACTGTATCAGCCAATTTTCAACACAATATTTTATACGGATGCGTTAAAGACACCATTTTATTTTCACATAACGGAGCTCATGATGTAAATTTTTGGAGATGGAAGATCAATAGCTTTCCGTCCGTACTCACACAATCAACATCGATCATCGCTTCGGCATCGAGCACAAATAATGTGAGTCTGTTTGTCAGCAACGGTGTATGTTCAGATTCAACCTCGCTTATCATCGCATTAGACAACGAAGTGAGAGCATCTTTCACGACAGACGATTTAATTTGCCCGGAAGATAAACTGTCGGTCATAAATACAAGCACCGGCAGCATTGACTCGTGGCGATGGACCTATGGATCTATTGGAACGAGTTTATTGAAAGATCCGCAGCCATTCCTTTTTCCAATGGTTAGCCGTGAAATTAGATACCCCGTAAAATTAGTTGTTACCAACCAGGCTCTTGGTTGCAGTGATAGTGTTATCAAAATGGTCACCGTTCTTGACTTTTGTACGATTGATATTCCCACTGCCTTTACGCCAAACGGTGACGGACTGAATGATGCGTTTGGTCCGCACAATGCAGTAAAAGCAGACAATTACCAATTCAGAATTTATAATCGCTGGGGGCAACTGATCTTTGAATCAAAGGATTGGAAAAAAAGATGGGATGGAAAACTCAATGGTATATTACAAGGCGCTGGTACTTTTGTTTGGATGCTTACGTACACTCATCGGGATACCGGACAAAAGGTTTTGAAAAAAGGGACTGTTACGTTAATACGATAAAATTATTTCACGCAAAAAAGCCAGGTGTTCGCTGAGACGCAAAGGACTTGCGTCTTTTGTAATTATTCTTTGCATATCATTTGCAAGAAATTAAACAGTCATAGATAAAATCCGCAATCTAAAATCTGAAATCTCAAATTCCCTCCGCTCCCCTATCTTTGCACATGGCAACAAGAAATTTTTCCTCGACAGACAATCAATCCCAATCGAATCGCCCCGGCGATAAATTTTTCGGCGAAGGACTCACATTTGATGATGTGTTATTATTGCCCGGCTATAGCCAGGTGCTTCCAAGAGATGTGCAGATAAAGACCCGCCTGACAAAAGATATTTCATTAAATGTTCCGATGCTTTCCGCTGCCATGGATACAGTGACGGAGGCCAATCTCGCCATTGCCCTTGCAAGAGAAGGAGGTCTCGGTATTCTTCATAAAAATATGACCATTGAAGAA
>DASVAM010000395.1:0-50733 GCA_036376375.1 Chitinophagaceae bacterium | reverse complement strand
GCAATGGTGAGATAGGGAACCAGATTCAGTTCCTGGTGAATGATCGCGATACCTGCTGACTCCGCATCTTTTGTCCCTGTGAAACGGGTTACTTTGCCATTTAATACAATCTCACCCTCATATTGTGTATGCACACCGGAGAAAACCTTCATCAGCGTTGATTTACCGGCGCCGTTCTCACCAATAATAGCATTCACTTTGCCCGGATACAACTTCAGGTTGACATCCGCCAATGCTTTCACACCGCCAAAATTTTTGCTGATATTTTTTGCCTCCAGTATCATTTTAAAATTTCAATTTTTACCGGCAATAATTCTATTCCATTCCAATGAATATGTTCTTTATTCAGCTCCACTGCTGCAACCAGGACCACCTTATCTCCTTTCTGTATGGCAGTTTTGAATGACGGCAAGACTGTTGTCCGTATAATTTTATTTAACGCCTCAGAAAGGTTGTTTAAATCGGTTGAGTTTGGAAATTTTTCTACCTGCACCAATCCCGAGGCATCTCTTACGGCATTGCCATAAATAAATTCTGTTGCAAGGTTCAATGTAAGTACCGAATCATTATGTTTTGCTCCAAGTATTACCTCATCTTCTTTCACATCAAGCACATCTGCAGTGAGTTTTACTAAGGCATAGCGATAGTTCCCAATTGCCAGTGCATTTGTATATTTATTAACGCCCACTTCAACATCCTTTTCTATCTCATCAATCAATGTCGTGAGTTGTACAGCACTGTCAATCTTTGCGGGC
This sequence comes from Chitinophagaceae bacterium, assembly GCA_036376375.1. Lineage (GTDB taxonomy): Bacteria > Bacteroidota > Bacteroidia > Chitinophagales > Chitinophagaceae > VBAS01. Next base: position 49,978 of record DASVAM010000395.1, on the reverse strand, counting down.
ATTTTCTCATTCCACAATTGTTTACCGAATGCAACTGCGTCAAAAGCATTGGCAACCGTATTTGTCCTGGTACTTAATTTTTCGAAGTACACAGACTTGTACGCCACCAATGCGACAACTGCTATTAATAAGCCATATTTAATATACCCGCTCATCAATTATTTTTTACCATAAGCGATATAATCACCAATGTTTTTAGCTGTAACCAATTCCACCGCTACGGGCAGTTTCTGGGGAAAATCGCGTCGTCCTTTAATATATTCATCCGCATATTGTGCTGCCGTCTCCGCCATCACTTTGGGGAATTGCATGCCTGTTGCTGACACTTTCTTGTCTTTAATCGAAGTGATCACATCTTCGGCACCATCAAATCCAAAAACTTTTACATTACCCGCTTTACCCGCCGACAACAATGCCTGGTATGCTCCCAATGCCATTGCATCGTTACCGCAAAAAACACCATCAATATTTGGATGCGCCTGGAGAATTGATTCCATCACTTCCATCGCTTTGTTCTGGTCAAAGTCGGCACTTTGTTGCGCTACCATTTTAAAACCCTTGTAATTATCCACCACGCTATGGAACCCCTTGCTCCTCGCCCACGTATTGTTATCTCCTACCAGTCCCAGCAACTCTACATAATTTCCTTTCTTATTCAATTGCTGGGTAAAATATTTTCCGAGAGCAACAGCACCGGAATAGCTATCGCTTAATATTTGGGATGTAGCCGCAGTAAGTGAATTTATTTCCCGGTCCATACAAAAGACAGGGATGCCCGCATCTTTTGCTTTTTGCACATTAGCAACCGAACCATCCGCATCTGTGGAATTAAATAGTATTGCATCAAAGTCTGCAACAATTATGTTCTCAAAATGGTCGCTTTCGAGTGCAGTATTGTTTTGCGAATCAAAAATTTTAGCATCATAACCCAGCTCTTTTGCTTTTGCGGCAGCTGTCTCTCCCAGGAATACAAACCATGGATTATTGAGTGTAGACACAACGACAGCTATTTTCTTTTGGCTATTACTTGTTTTGTTTTTATTGCCACACTGCGCAAATAAAAGCAAACATATCATTGGCAATAAATGCAATCGTTTCTGCATCGTTATGATTTTAAAAGCGCTATCACTTGCTCCGTAATCCCTTTCTCATTCAGTCCATAATGGTCAAATATTTCCTGTTGTGAGCCGGTGACAGTATACTCGTCAGGAATACCCAATATTTTAAAAGGCTTATATATTTTGTTTTGAAAGAGATAAGAAGCACAAGCCTCACCCAATCCTCCATAGACACTATGCTCCTCTATTGTCAGAATTGCTTTACATTTTTTTGCGATCGTATCGAGCAAGGCAATGTCCAATGGTTTTACAGTGTGCATACTTATTACAGTTGCCATGATGCCCTGCTCCAGTAATTTCTTTGCTGCCTGGAGAGCTGGATACGCGGTCTCACCAGTCGCAATGATGGCAACATCTTTGCCTTCTGCAATCACTCTTCCTTTCCCAAACTCAAACACATCATCGTATACTTCTTTCAACGATTGCATTGCTCGTTTACCAAATCTTACATAAACAGGATGATCAGTTTGGGCTGCAAGCTTTATCGCTTGTTCAGTTTCAAAGTTGTCAGCGGGCGCAACTATTATGATATTATTAATAGCTCTCAGTGCAGCAAAGTCATGAAGACTGTGATGTGTACTTCCTAATGCCCCATAACTTACCCCCCCACTGATGCCAATCACTTTTACAGGGTTATCGCTATAAGCTACATCATTCTTGATTTGTTCCAAAGCTCTTGCTGTCAAAAAACAAGCAGGTGAAACTGCAAATACTTTCTTGCCACATGAAGCAAGCCCTGCCGCGACTCCCACCAGGTTTTGTTCAGCAATACCCACTTCAATATGTTGCTCAGGAAATTTTTGTGCAAAGAGAGCCAACTTACCCGAGCCACGGGAATCACTTGTCACCACAACAATATCCCTGTCATGGTCCGCTAATTCCTGAAGTGTACTTGAAAACACATCCAAATTGGTCTTAGCCTTTCCTTTTTCTATTACTGTATCTGCGCCCATTATAATTAGGTTCGGGTTAATTGTAATTAATTACTGGTTAATAGGTTTCTATCTTTCAGTTGGTTTACAGTTCACTTTTCACCATTAACTATTCACTTTTCAATCCTAAAAATCATCCGGTATCGTCACCAACGCGTTATCCAGTTCGGTCATCGCATCTGTGTATTGTTGTTCACTGGGTACGCCGTGATGCCATTTAAGCACATTCTCCATATAGCTAACACCTTTTCCTTTTACAGTATGAGCAATAACGAGATTTGGCTTTCCCTCTGCAAATGGAATTGAATCGAAAGTCTTCTTCAATTCATCAAAGTCATGGCCGTCTACCTGACGAACAACCCATCCAAAGCTTTCAAATTTTTTATCAATTGGATCTGTATTACATACTTCGGCAGTTGGCCCGGTTATCTGTAATTTATTATGATCGATGATAGCACATAAATTATCCAGCTTATAATGCGATGCCGTCAATGCCGCCTCCCAATTGGAACCTTCCGGTAATTCCCCGTCACCTAATAAAGTGAATACACGAAAGCTTTTCTTATCCATTTTGGCTGCGAGAGCAGTGCCCACGCTAATTGGCAAACCATGTCCCAAGGCGCCTGTGTTTTGCTCAACACCGTTCACTTTCCTGGTAGGGTGACCGATATAATGCGAGTTGTATTTACACAACTTGCTTAGATCAGATTCCGGGAAAAAACCTTTGTCAGCCAGTACAACAAACAACGCTTCCACTGAATGTCCTTTGCTTTGAATGTACCGGTCACGCTCCGGTGATTTGAAATTCTCAGGGCCCACATTCATCACATGATTGTACAGCACATTTAGTATATCAATACATGATAAGCTGCCACCTGTATGTCCAGCATTGGCATGAAAGATATATTTCAGAATATTCTTTCTATAGTGAATAGATTTCTTTTGTAATTGCTTTGTTGTCATCTTTAATTATGTATATAAGTTTCCCAGCCCAAATAATTCTCAAACGCTTCTCTTAGTATTCCCGAGGTCTTACTTGCATTCATCACCACATGATGTTCAAATCCGTTGCGACAGACATATTGCATTAGGCCCTGCAGGTTATTTATCTGCGCTACTGCACGATTTCCAAAAGTATTTAGTGCATCATCGGTCAGCTCACCTTCACCGACATAAGCTTTGATCACACCTTTACAATCATCGGTGCTAATGCGCCCATACGTTAATGGGGAAGCAGGTGTGCGCCCCTCTAAAGCACCGTAAGTATTTTCTGTCCCAACTGATGTACCAAGAATCGGAGCTGTGCTTATCTGTATATCCGGCAAAAATGATTTGGCCCAGTTGCCACAATGGAACAGCACACATTTAGAATCATCATCAGCATAATTATTATTCCAGTCAACCAATGCTGAAGGAGACCCACTCGCTAACTGCATTGCGTACATGCTGAGCGTCCCGGTGACATCGACCTCGCAAGCACTCGGCAACATATTCTCACTCATCATGCTCATACTTGTACACACGTTACAGCCATAATTTTTTTGCAATGAGGTCCAGCATTGGATAGCTGTAGCATCCAGGGAATTCTCCGTCATAAAATCTGCCAGCACAACATCCAGCTTTGCGATCTGTATTAATTTATCAGGAGGAGTCTTCCCCGTACTTGTATAAGAATGAATCTTATCAAGCTTTTCCTTTACCGACTTATCATTGGCTGTGAGCTTATTTGCATTACCCAATATTTCAGAGAGGTCAACCGTTGTCACTGATATTCCATTACGCTGCAATAATTTTTCACTATAACGTACCGTATTGAAAGCGGTGGGTCTTGCACCGACCGCACCAATACGAACCTTACGCAGACCATTAACTACCCTGCAGACTGCAATGAAATTTTTTAAATCACTGACAAAAGATTCGTCAGAAGGACTAACAACATGTTTTGCAGTAAGCGAGTATTTAATACCAAATTGGTAAAGATTATTGCAGACAGAAATTTTACCGCACCAGGCGTCTCTCCTGTTCACTACATCCATTTTATTCGGATCGTCCGGGTATGCCTGAATCAGCACAGGGACACTTAATCCAGACAACTTAATTGTTTCGGCCACTCCTTTTTCGTCGCCAAAGTTTGGCAGCACCACCAGGATCCCATCAATTACATCCGCATGTTTCTTAAATAGTGCTGCACATTTTTGAGCATCAGTAAATGTTTCCACTCCACCCAGCTTTGAATCCGCATCACTCAATAAGACTGGGGAAATCCTCAACTTTTTAAGAATATCCAGGATCTCGCTGCGTGCTTCAGCCACCAGTTTATCGGGAAAGAAATCCCGGTTGCCAATGATAACTCCCAAAGTGCTGTTTAATTTAACAGGCATATTATTTATAAGGCTTTTGTTTTTAGGTAATGAATTTTATATACCGCTCCTTTATCTCTCCCTTCCGCATTTGGTAAATCATAATCCTGGTCAGTAGGTGTATCGGCATTCGGAAAACGTCTTGTGATCCCTGTTCTGAAAACAATTCGCTCAACTGACTCTACAGGTGCAAAACACAGATTGTTATTCGGATTTCCATTGTTAATGGAAACGGTGTAAAAACGTGTCGTTGTATTCAATTCAATTTTAAACTTAAGATTTTCGCCCGCATTGTATTTACCCAGTGACTTATTGCGATAACCCTGCTTGGTTAAAATAGACCCGGTTGAATCAAGCATTATGCGCAAACAAGGATTTCCTTTTGCGTCCATTAATTCGACCTCGAGTGCTCCTGAGTTATTTTGCTGTGCTGTGACCGAAAATTCAACCGACATTTTTTTTGATCCAGGAAATATTCTCTCAGCTTTTGCATAATCAAACGGGTCACTATCTGACAGCGTCAGCATTTTATCTGCAACATTTACCTTACACCACAGTGGGCTGTATAAATTCCAGCTATTAACTGTCGCCGGATTGGCAAATTCATCTTCAATATGCTTTATTTCGTTTTCCTTTACAGGAATTGGGATCTTACTTACCCAGATATCCTCTTTATTCATGCTATAACTGACCCACATATTTTTATCAGCGGGATGACCATCCATTTCCTGTATACCCCGCACATATTGTGGCCCATAACTTTTATATGCTCCTCCATATCGCATTGAAGTTATTTCACCATTTACCAGCAATAGATTTTTATACTGCAGGCCATCATCGCTTACACTTAATGCCAGCGGCCAGCGAAATTCGGAAGGATTGTAAACGGTGGCATACTTACCATCACTGGTTTTTTGCCCCCAGATCTTTGCATTTGCATTTACAAAACCGGGAGCTCTTGTGGGGTTATATTGCCATGTCCTGCCTTCATCATTGGATATACTGGTCAATGCATATTTCCAAAGCGCTACTGCTCTTCCATCTTTTAAATGATAATAATTAAATGCTTTAAAATCCTTTTGCAAAGGAATCAATGGATCGTTTCGATCAGCCTCTTCTACAGTTTGCATCATTAGTAATGGCGTCGCCAAGATCTCCTCACATGCTGCAATTAAATTCCTATCATCAGAAGATTTATAAAAAGGATAGGAAGTATTCTTTTCAGTGAACGAATGGTTATACCGTAAAAAGTAGATCGGGCCAAAACTTCCATCAGGTTTTATCTCTCTTATGACGCGACCAATTCCGTCACCATCGTTCGGATCATCCCCTTTGGCTAATGCAATGCCATAGTATGCCAAAGCATAGAGGCTTTTACTTTTTGAAGTGTAAAAACCGATTCGCTGGTGCATGACTGCATAACTATTCTTTGCAGTATCTGTCTTTCCCTTTTTTACAAATCCATCAGGGATTTTATAAGGAGGAAAAACAATTACAGGCTCAGACCAACTATAGCCATCTTTTGACGTCTGCAATAAGGTTTGTCCAGGCGCTATATGCTCGCCAACAGGGTTGCTTAAATACTCGAGATAAAAAGTATTATTCCAATAAGCCAGCATGGGAGCATGGTTGTATGTCCATGAAGTGGTATTATTCTTATCACTTCTATTGGCACGCATGGTTTGAATATTATGCACTCCGATAACAGGCGATAGTTGTCCGTGATGGTAATCCACATTAGACAATGTTTTGCCGATATAACGAACAGTATCCTGGGAAATTAAAAACGAAGAATTAATAATTAATAATATAGTCAAAATAATTCTCACTGATGAATCCGTTTATTATTCACTAACTGTTTTACAAAATTCTTTTTCACTGTTACGATCGTTCCATGCTTATGTGCATCAGGCACTTCTATTTTCGAATCGATATTTTCAAATGACTTGAAATCTCTTGTAACTACTGCCTCATAGATTTTTTTCTGATAGCTATCAAAATATATCAACCATTCGTCTTTCACTTTTACAACCGATGGGCCCTCTGTAAACTGGCCCGTAAATGGTTTTGAAATATTTTTCCAGGGTCCCAACGGATCGTCGGCAAATGCCACTTTGATATTTCGTTCCGGTCTTGTGTTATCCTTCAATATCAGTACGTAGTCCCTGGCAGCTCTTTTTACAATAACCGCATCAATTACGCTAAAGCCAGGGTCCAGAAAAAGTTTGGTTTCGCTGAACGTCTTAAAATCTTTGGTCGTTACGTAATACATCCGGTGATTGTTACTATCCGCCTCAATACCCTTTTCAAACCTGCCAGGAATACAACTTGCCCAAATAATGATGTAGTCCTTTCTCACATCATCATAAAATAATTCGGGGGCCCACACATTCACAACTGTTTTCTCATGCTGCATCACTGGCACATATTGCTGTTCACTCCAACTGATCAAGTCCCGGCTGCTTGCGTAACCAAATCCATTGCCACCCTTCCATTCTGTTGTCCATACCAAATGAAATGTTCCATCGCCTGACCGGATCATTGACGGATCACGCATTATCTTTTCCTTACCTGCTAAAGGTTTTAAAAGAACTGAATCTATCCGTTGCCAACTATAACCATCATTACTGAACAACATCCTTAATCCTTCATTCGCCGGCTCTTTGAATGATGTAAAGAGATAGGCTTTGCTGTTACAGGAAGCTAACAGAATTAATAATGAATAATTAATAATTAATAATTTTAGCTTCATAGTTCATCACTTCTCTAAGATCAATACCCAATCGTTTCCATCTTGCTTTTCGCCCGGTGGATCATAATTATTAACCGAAGCGTTCCTCTGCTCTATGATCAACTTCTTTTCACCCGTGCGCGGATTAAACCAGCTTGTTTTTGACGGACTGAATTTTAATTTTTCCATCGTCACTTTAAACTCTCTTCCGTTGTACACATAAAACATTGCATAATCTTTTCCCTTTGTGGCGATCACTCTTTCATATCTTTCTCCATTATCAGTTACCAGTTCCTGCGCGGGAACACGATCATAGTAGCTCTTGCTCAAAATTAAATTTTTCAAATGCTGCATCTGTCCTGCACCGGGTGCCTGCAATCCCTCCTGCCATTTTATTTTTGGGAAAAAGGAAATCCCTGAATCACCCGGTGTATAATATTGCATCACCGAGTTGTGCCCGTACGTAAATCCGCAGCCGCCGGCAAACACACTCCAGTATGCATAGCGACGTATCTCAAAATCCTGCCAGTAAGGTTCGTCAGCTTTATGCAAGCCATAAGGGATATCCTCATAAGAAGGTTCTCCATCAAGGGTCGGCTTAACCGGCTTTAAGTGATAATCATATTCGACATATCGCCAATTATCTTCTCCATAGTGCAACGTTTCATTAGATGAGGTATCCTGTGCATAGCTCCTGTGACCGGACTGAAACATGTTGAAGTCCAGCCATGACTCATTGTGAAACCAGGCAGAAGAAGAATTCCTTCCCCGCGGGTGAAAAGTGATCAAATGTTTTTTGTCAATCGAACGGATCGTTCTTCCGATCGTATTCCACTTATCCAATGCATCACCACCTTTTATATCACCGCCATTCAACCAAATAATATTGCTTTTGTTTTTATAACGATGAGCGAGGAATGTTGCATAAGATTTTCCCTGATCTACAGTCACATTTTTAATGTTTCCTCCCCAGACCGGGACCAACGCCATATAAATTCCACGCTTTGCTGCTTCCTCGATTATATAATCAACATGATCCCAAAAATCATATTCATGCTTGCTGGTGAATGAATTGCCTTTTGTTGTAATTGGGAGCGCTACATTTTTATTTCTTACTGAAGAATCTCCATAAACATTGGCACCCAGGTCCATGTCATGGATCAGCATTACCTGGATAACATTAAATCCTTTTTGTTTTCTGTCGTCAAGATATTGCAGCGCTTCTTCTCTCGTACATTTAATAAATAATAACCACCCGGTATCACCAAGCCAGAAAAATGGCTTGCCAGCTGCTGTTTGAAAGAAGCGTTTATTAGCAGACACCTTTAATGGTGGCAGTTGCGCATCCAGCCTGAGCATTGAAATGAATAATATGGATACGAATAGCTTCTTCATTTTATCTTTTCTCCAGCGTTCTTGTTTCAGTATTATAAACTAAGCTGTTCTTCCCATTACTAAGAATATATTCTTTATTATTTGAAGATTTGGCCGGCTTCATTCCAACAGATGCTATCAGCAATTCTTTATTAATTATGGAAGGCAATACCGCTAAACTGCCACCTGCCATAAAAGCTGCGATCCCAAATTCCGTATAACTATCGCCGGAATAAATAACAGCTTTGTTTGGGAATTTATCCCTGTACTCTTTCACCGCCCGATAAACTTGTTCAAAACTTGTTTTATTAGGTTTTAATAAACGTGCATGCTGGCGCGGCGCTAAACTCTGCCCACCCTTTGGTTCATAAGTGGTGCCATCTGCCTGGTAATGCCAGTAACGAATATCAATCAGATCAACTACAGCAGCATAAGCCGGAATAGCTAAAATAGAATCCTGCACATCTTTGGTAACACTTAATCCAATGATAGGATGCTTGCCTGTTTCTTTCTTCCATTCTCTTATCACATCCAACCAGAATTTTACAAAATGTGTCGGCCCGGTAAACTCTTCGCCGATCAATTGAATCACACCATTATTACCTTTAAAATTATTCAGGCATTGACGGATATATTTTTTATGCAACTCTCTTCTTATTGGATTTGAAAGATCATAAAACTGTTCAGCATAAAATATTCTTTTATCGCCTGCATAATTCACCGGCTCAACAAAACCCGTATTATTGATATTATTAGCAGTGCGCCAGGGAAAATCAACATAATGCGCTCCTGCTTCGATAATATTATGCTGGAAATAGTTTTGATGGACAAGCAATAAGCCTTTCTGATCGCCAAGATCAGCGAATTGTTTTAACCGACTCCAGTAAAATGGGTTGTATTTGGTAAGATCATATTTACTTAAACCATCCCAGGCAATCTCCTTTCCACTTCTTGCAAACGGCAATTCGTAAAACGGCGGCCACACTTCTCCATCCATTCTTCTTATTCGTTCATGATCATCTCTTCTCCTGTCATACCACAAACCATAATTATGTTCTATGGCAATTGTATTTGTTGAAAGCATCTCATCAGTCACTTCATTCAGATCATCGGTCAAGCCTTTACCAGTTCTGCCCGGAACAAACCTTGTAATATGAGATCTTGCATTTTTTATATCTGAGGGTTGAAGCCCACCACTCCACCATTGCACGCCCTGTCTTTTACCAGTTAAAATTTCATCACCGCGAACGAGCCAACCATTTTTTATTTGTAATGAAGGAGCATAAGTTGGTTTTGATAATTCTTTTATCCCAATTGCATCAATAGTTTTTGCATTGTTTGATGCAATTGAAATTGGATTTCTTCCTGAAGCATCGTCGATCCATTTTTTCAATTGCATTCCTGGTTTACCAGCATCTTTTGTCAATTCCAAAGCCACTTCAACGGTTGGACTACTGCTGGCTTCAGTGGGCACATTTAATATCCTGGCTTGCTGATCAATATTCTTATTTAATCGCTGACTTAGTTGCGCATAAAACAAACTTCTTGGACTGATTGTATTATTGGATTCTGCCCAATAACCATCACCGGAAAATTGACTCCAGCTACCAAATGCCCAATTCTGTGCGGTTGGTGGTTTATAACAATCAATTCTTGCAGCAGTGCAATTCCAGAATAGACTATTTGCTGCAGACCAGCCTGCGCCATTGGCATCTTGTCCGCGATTACCAAATCGAAGTGCGTTGCCATCAACATTGACAACGTCAAACAACACACCACTTGCCCAGCTATCAATTGCTCCACTGAAACTATAAGGCAATATTGATTCGCATTGTACAAATGCATTTGGGCCGGCTGCACAAAAGCCGACAGCAAAATCATGATAACCACTTTCAGCATAGCAACGCTGAAATAATGTCTGCTGCCCCGTTGTTAAAAATGTATAACGTCTCTGTCCGCCAATCTCAGAAATTGGTGAGAGGGATTTGCAATCTTCAACTGTTATTCTTTTGGATGTTTCTGATACACTCACTGCACTTCCAGCGAAATGTTTAAAGTTGACTTGTCTAACCCAACAGTCCTCTGCATTTTCAATATTAATAGCATTCCAGCGATGATCTTCATCTTTCGAATTCTCCTTATTATAGACAGATACACAACTTAAGTTCTCAACGCCACAATTATTGATTCTTGAAACACGAACAACATACATGATCGCTCCTCCATAGGCGGAATCGAGTGCTGTTGTCAACGGAACATCGATTGTAACAAGATCACCATTCATTTGAGTAATAGTCCTATCGAAGTAGATGTCCCGATCACCGGGTTTCCACCCAAGAGCAGTGATACCACCACCGAAATGATCAACAGCTAATGCTTTTATCCAATTGGCTGTTGAAGGGCGACGAATAACGACTTGCATGCTGCCTATTTTAGAAAACATTATTTTTTTGTCAACATGAAAACTTGTTGCGTTTACCGGCACATATTGATCAGTAATTGAAAAAGCACTTGAATCACCGGCGACTTGTTTTGGTCCGATGATCTTGATCAATGCTAATCTGCCGTTACCTGCTCCAACAAGTTTGGTTTCATTTACACCGCTACCCCGCAATACGACACCTGATGCTGTAATTCTTATCTGACCAAGTACTTCGTAAGTTCCTTTTTGCAGTAATACTGCACCACGATAGCCATTTGCATCAGGTGGTAAAGAGGCAACATGATCCAATGCTGATTGAATACGCAATGTTGCATCGCCCCTGGAAACAGGAACAACTATTTTAACGGGGATTGTTGGAATAGGTTGTTCTGAAGCTTTATAGCCACAATAGGAAAAATCAGGAATACGGTTGCCGAGTGAATCAGGCGTATAGAAGAGTGTTCCGTTTTCATATGAAAGGGGAACAACAGGCTTCACTGGTTTCTGGGCCAATAAAGCCTGCTGAAATATAATAAAGGTTAATAAAAGAAAAACTTTCCTATATGTATTTGCGAGGCTCAATTAATAAACTTTTCCAAATATCGAGTAAAGTTAATATAGTTGAACACTTCGCTTCGGCCAGTGCAAGCTGTGCGTCGCCCGTAGATATCAGATCAGTGCACGAACGTCAACTACCAAGTTATTTTTTTGCGATCGGCGCAACATTTTTTTCATTTACTACGCTGTTTAAGTAAATCTCAATATTGCTATATCCGTTCTTTCCAATCTTTGCTGCATCTGACGCATCTTTCGCATTCAATCCAGCTTTTGCTTCATATTCATCAGGTAAACCATCATTGTCACTGTCCTTATATGGCGCGCCTTTGTATTCAGGATAACCTCCCACCTGGTTTATATCGGTTATGATACCAATTTTATAACTATCTATTGCCGCGCGGCGATGTTTGAATTGCGTTGTTGGTGCCACGATCCCCGGCGATACAACAATTTTACCTGTCCGCACTTGTTCAGTTATCCTTTTATCAACCGCATCTCTTACGGGCAAAGTTGCTCCTGCATTGTTCAACACATAATCCTTTGCATCTTCAGCCGGCATGATCGTTAGTTGTGGCATTGGTAGTGGTTTACTCCATTTTATATAGGGAGTATGTTTTCCTGCATTTGGCAACTCCTCTACCTGAACACCGCCGTTCCAATTATCTTTTGTGACCTCAGGAAATCCTTCCATAATATTTCCATTGACATAAGCCCTTCCATACACATGATGATCCAGCTTACTTCTTCCGCTTTCGGGTTTTAATATGCGATGACCGACATTTGAATTTTTTGGTGTGGCCGGGCCAGGCTTGAAATAGTTATTGATAATATTATACTGGGCCCTGTAATCACCGCCATCGATTGAACGATGAACCCAGTTAAACACTACATTGTTTACAAAATTAAAAACGCCATGCCAACCGATAGATGGATTTCGACCTGTATTATTTGCCCAGAGATTTCTCATGAATGAACAATTCTCGCCGCCCAGTGTACTACCGAAAGAATGGTTCCATGTATCCAGTGCCTCTGCAAATATTGAATTTTGAATAGTGATATTAACGGTTCCCAGTTTTTCTTCCTTTGGTTTGCCGGTACTATCATTATACATGTGGCGATACATGCTCATATTCTCATCCAATCCCCACGAAGCACTAACATGATCGATCATTATATTGCCAATGGGATTACCCCCTATTGCATCATCTCTTCTCCCAACCCATGTTTCACCGCGGCGAAAACGCATATACCGAATGACCACATCGTGTGTATTGATCCATACTGTTTCACCGGCAATACAAACGCCATCGCCGGGAGCTGTTTGACCAGCTATGGTAATATAGGGTGCCCGAATGATCACTGGCGTTCTTACACGAATAATTCCGGCAACGTTGAATACAACAATTCTTGCACCACCTTGCTCACATGCCCAACGAAAACTTCCGGGACCATCATCATTTAGATTTGTAACAACAAGAACTTTACCACCGCGCCCCCCAAAGCTATATTTACCACCACCCTCGGCACCCGGAAATGCCGGAATGTCTGATTGAGGCAGATCCGTGGGTCTGTTTGCAAAATCTATAAAAGGCTTGCCATTTTTTGCTTCTTCCATAATGATCGGCCATGCAATTGCCCATGCTGAATCGGAATGTTTGCGTGCAGCTCTTAACAACGAATCTGACTTTCGTTGAACGTCATCTGGAATTTCAGGATATTGTGAAAATGAAAAACTGAATGAGAAAAGCAGCGTGGCTATAACTAATGATTGTTTATCTAGGTACCTCATAAAAATAGTTTTTTCATTTGACGCTGATTATCAAAAATCACTTTGCCGTTTATCATTAAAAAAGAGAAAGCATCTGCCTTCTCTTTCAGTATGCTTTCACATTTTACAAATTATCATCAGGTTACTTCTGCACTTTCACATCTACTTCAATCTGTGTTGTTTTGTTCGGCGAATCTCCATTTACATATCGGATAAGTATTGCCCCGAATTTTCCAGCTGCCGTTTTAAATCCAATAACATTACTGCCGCCGCTGGTGCTTACTGTTGTTACTTTGGATGACGTACCTGATGTCATATTACCACCGATCAATGTTTGAATAGCTCCTGCAGATCTGAGTTGAGATACAAAATTTACTGAACTTGGCATCTTCTTCAACAAAGTCACATTTTTTGTCCATGAGCTTATGTCATAATAGGCCAATTGTGGCTGTGCCGCACTCAATGAATAAATCGTGTGCCTTAAATCATCTCCCGTAGCTGCCGTGCTTCGTCCGGTCGTATCCCAATAATATCCAAAATCAATCTTTGGAGAATTCGCTGCACCTTCTGTATAACTATATACTTTGCCTTCAGTAGTCGAGTAATAACATTTATTGGTTTTATCTGTGGTATCAGGAACCTGTAATATCCTGTAACTCCAGAAATTAAAATCCGGCGTGACAGTAACAACAAACAGTTTTCCACCGTCTCCCATAAAAATTCCTCTCTCATTTCTTGCCAATACGCGATATGAATAATCGCCAGCAGCGCTATCAATGAGGTATCCTTTTCTTAAGGAAAAAGACCGGTTATTGGTACTGCTTAATCTGAAGGTATCTAACCTTATACTACCATTTTTCTGAATTTCAATATAAGACATATCAGTGGGAGATGTAACAGTAAAATCCAGATAAATACTATCCTTGGGATTTACCGTGATATCACTTGTTAAACTCTTATGACCGGCTTTATACTCAACCTGCACCTGGAAATCATCAATCGGCTCAACTTTTTTCTCGCAGGAGGATAACAGTATTACTATCGCAATGGATCCAACGATATACTTTTTCATATTTAATTTCTTTTTAAGCATTCGTTTAATTATTTTAATGGGTCAAACGTTCCGTTTATCCAACCTGCTGTTTGCTCAATGAAAAAGTTCTGGCTGAAAAAATTGGGCAATGCATAAAAATAATATTTCGCAGGTATGTTAATCGTATTTGAACCTTCAAGTGAAGCAATCGTGCCAGGCGTTGTATAGATAGATGTATAAACTGACTGGTTATTGAGATTAGCGGTATCTCTTGGTCTTACACCAAACGCATTCGGTGCATCAATGTATATTCTGCCCGCCACCGGGGGATTGGGAGGATTACCAGCTACGTAGGGCAATTTAGCGGCCAGCTTGTATGATTGACGCGGAGAAATAAGATCATAATTCCTTGTCCTTCTCAAATCCCAATAACGCTTTCCTTCCATTGCAAATTCAACTCTTCGTTCATCCAAAATCAAACTTCTCATGGATGCGAGATCTGTAGCAACGTCTAACCCATAATCGAATGAACCGGCAACTACAAGTGCCCGCTGGCGGATCATACGCACCTTATCTTTTGCTTCTGCCAACCTGTTTGTTTCATTGGCACACTCGGCCAGGTTTAATATTACTTCTGCAAATCTCATTTCTATCCAATCCATACCACTGCCACCACCTGAATTAGAATTATATACAGACTGTGCCGGAGTTAAGGTGGGATTAGTAAGGCGTTTGCAATAGAACCCGGTAACGATAGTATTGGCAGCTTCATCAGGCACTCCTGTATGTGACCATTGCTTGCGTGTAGCTTTTCCACTTAAAGGCCAGGCACCTCCATTATAAGCAATGGAAGCTTCAAAACGAGGATCCCTGTTTTGCCAGAACATAATATTGTTATAACCGGAAGATGCATGAGAAGTTGGTAATCCATCTTTCATACCGTAAGCCTGCACAAGGTTCCAGGTAGGTTGGTTTGAAGCGCTTGGTCCATCTGTTTCAGAATCCGGACGCGTGATAGCTTCTGTGTTGGTACCAACATCCCTTGCAGCGCTATATTTTCTAACGATCAGTACTTCAGGATTTGCGGCATCTTCTGTAGTAAAAATATTTGCATAATTGGGAAATAAAGACACTCCATCTGCGATACATTGGTTATAAGCCACAAGATTTGCCTGGTAGGCATCTTCCCATCGTGATTCAATATTCGTAGGGTTAAACTGCGGGCTTGCCCAGTACATCAGGACTTTTCCCTTAATAGCCGATGCTGCAGCCCTGGTTATTTTTCCTTTTTCAGCAGCACTCCAGGTGGCGGGAAGATATGCCATAGCAGAATCAAGGTCTTTGAGGATAGCGGTAATACATTCACTTGTTTTGGAGCGGGGAACATTCAGCTCTTCCTCAAGACTCTGAGACTTTAATACAAGTGGGACGCCGCCATACAGGTTAATTAATCTGAAGTAAACAAAGGCACGCAAGAAAAAAAACTGTCCTTTGAGAATTGTCCGGGTATCTTCCGGCAATGTGCTGATTGAGTTCAGGCCTTCGATGGCTATATTGCAACGACGGATATCAAAATAGCGGTTGGTGGTAATACCGTTCCCTGTTCCTATATCCTGAACCGAGTTTTCTACTAAAGTTCCATACAAAAATGCTGTGTTGGCATTGTTTAGTTCATCAGAAGTATTGTGAATACCGCCGAGAGTTGGCCATTGAGGTATGACTAATGCATACGTTCTGTTTAGAAACAATCCCACAGCTCCCTGGTCGCTCCAAATATCAGAATCAATACCCTGTGGGTCGTCGATGTCGAAAAATTCAGAATCTTTTTTACATGCAGAAAAAACTGTAAATAGAGCCAGGGCTGCTATGACCAAAGTTTTTGCTGCATTACTTATATATCTCATAATATTTTTTTTAGAAATTTCCACTTATAAACTTACATTGACACCCCCTGAAATAGTTCTCAAGGTTGGGTAAAAACCAAAGTTGGATGTATAAGGATCTTTATATTTTAATGGGTTTGCTATATTCCAAAGATTCGTACCAGTGATCATAAATCGTATATCGGGAATGCCTATTTTGCCCGTAAGGTCTTTAGGCAACTGGTAAGAAAGAACCATATTGTTTATCCTGCATTGCGTACCATTCACGGCCCAAAAAGTTGAGTTGGCAGTTGCAAGTGGCGCATCTGCCCTGGGGAATTTTCCATCAGGAGTTTCAGGCGACCAATGATCTGCCCAGAATTTAGCTGCATTCCGCACGGTAGTGGGAGCAATTCTCGCATCAGAATCATAGAAACGTTTACCACCTATTGAAAGGTTAATATTCATAGATAGCCTGAAAGTCTTATAACTAGCACCGAGCGTAAACCCAGCGGCAACAACAGGCGTAGTCTTGTCAAACATCAAAGTAGCATCTCCCGCTTCAGTGATCTGGCCGTCGCCATTTATGTCTTCAAAATCCATGAATCCAACCTGTGGTTTTACTCCACCGATCAGGTAATTCGGATTCTTGGCAAGAATTGCATCAACCTCTGCCTGTGTTCTCAAAATTCCCTTTGCTATGTAGCCAACATTGCTGCTATTGTATGTACGCGGATCACGACCAACCGTAATGCCTAATTGGTCATTACCAAACTGGCCCAAAAGACTTTCATTGTAATATTGTTGCATTAATTGGCTATTGGTGAACGCAAAGTTTGCATCGACGTTGAAACCCCAGTCTTTTCCAAATCGTGTACGATACCCGATTGCGAACTCAGCTCCCCAGCTTAATTGCTTTAGGTAGTTGACCACAGGTGGTGTAGTACCAACGGTTGGCGGGAAAACAGTGGATGAATAAGCATCATATCCGTCGTACGTATAACGTTGATAAAAATCTGCCGTTATAGTGAACTTGTTCTTTAAGATTACAGCATCAAATCCGACATTAAGGCTTCTGGCCTTCTCCCATGTAATTAATGGGTTGGGGTAAATACTTGGATCCAGTCCACTGGTGGCAGTGTTACCAAAGAGAATACCGGTTGTTTGTGAATAACGTGACTCCCACAAACGAGCACCTAACCTGTCTTCCCCAACTAATCCATAAGTTGCTCTGAGCTTAAGACTGTTTACGAAACCGATATTGTTGAAGAAATTCTCATCACTTATTTTCCAGCCTACGCCTATTGTTGGGAAAAAACCCCATCTCTCTTCAGGCAAAAAATTCACAGACGCATCAGCCCTGCCAATAAATTCGAAGAAATACCTGTTCCTAAAAGAATAATTGGCCCGGGTGATATAAGAACGTTTTGCAGTGATGAATGCCTGCGTAGGTCTTACCACTTCGTTGATACTTCCAAGTGCAGTAGGATCATTACTGAATGCCCAAAACTCATCCACTCCTGCAACTATCTGAGTAACTTTATTAAGAAGAACATTACGGCTCTCCGATTCGCTTTGATCAAATCCTGCCATCACATCAAACTCATGCTCTCCAAATTTTCTGCCATATGATAGAGTAGTGAAAAATTGATAGTTAGTTGAAATAGTGCTTCCTTCCTGTATCTGGTCGTTGTTGGGAATTCGTATAGTAGGACTTGCGCCAGCAACCAATTGGTCAGAATAAAATAAACTATTTTGACCTCTTCGCTGAAGATTTGCCACATAGTAAGAAGGGAAATATCCTTTGGCGATGTTATTCCTGTTATTCTGGCCAAATTGTACTCTTGCGGCCAGGCCCTTCACAAACTTCGGTTTCCATTCTAATGAGGCATTCACCATAAGTCCCTGGGATCTGTTGTCCCTGTAAGCCCCCGACTCTTGCAGTCCAAGAAAATTCCAGTTTTGATTTTGGGGAGATGAATTATTTGCACCCTGGAAGCCCACTAATTTGTCGCCTAATATTACAGGCACCCATTTAGGTGTAAGGTATAGTGGTCGTATCGTTGCGTCATCGTTGTCAGTCTGTGCACTTGAGTGATTATTACTATACTCCTTGTTGTAGTCTGTTGCAAAAGTGACATCAGCAGTGAGGCCTTCTACGATCTTAGCGTTCATACCTATACGAAGACCATATTTATTGACTTCAATTTTGCCATAGTTACCTTTTTCGTTATAATAATTTCCACCCGCAAAAAAAGTGACTTTATCAGTACCTCCGGAAACGGTTACAGTATGTCTTTGCACTTTTCCATTTTTCCAGAAGTAATCAAACCATGATTCGTCCGGGATTCCTTTTAATGAATCGAGATCAGCCTGGGAAAAACGTTGATTCAAAGGAGCACCAGTTAACTCAAAGCCGTCATTTAAGAATTTGGCATGTTCATAAGCCGTCATTGTTTCGGGATCCCGGGTTGGAGTGGATACACCGTAATAACCGGAATAGGAAATTTTAGGTTTGCCTGCTTTACCTCTTTTTGTTGTGATCAACACAACACCCTTTGCCCCGGCTGCACCGTAAATTGCTGCGGAAGCATCTTTCAGAAATACGATGTCCTCTATCTGGCTTGCATCGAGGTTTTCGAAGAAATCCGCATTTGCCGATTGAGCCCATTGTGCAGGATTGGAAATGATCCCATCAATGACAATCAAAGGCTGGGTTGTAACCCCACCAGCATTACCTGGAAAACTGGCAGGACCAACGCTTGAATTACGAATATTAAGCGTTGTAGTAGAGCCTGGTTTACCTGAACTAAAGTTTACTGCTACACCCGGCACCCTGTTGACCAAAGCTGTAGGCAAGTTAGCAACAGGTATATCTTCGATCTCTGATGCTTTTAAAGTAGCGACCGCACCCTGGACGTTTACTCTTTTTTTAGTCCCATAGCCGACGACAACGACATCTTCAAGTGATTTCTCCTGGATCATCATTGGAATAGAGAAAGTAGTGGTGGTACCAACTTTGGCTTCGTACATCATATAACCCACATTGGTAAACTCTAACACTGATTCTGCAGAGGGAACTTTAATTGTAAATTCTCCGGTGGCATTTGTCGTGGTACCGGTATTGGTGCCTTTAACTTTCACATTCACACCCTGCATTGGGTTGCCCGTTTGCTGGTCAATTACTTTACCGCTTACGGTACGCTCCTGTGCAGAAGCTGCAATCGTTGTTACCATAAACACTAACCACAACAGCAGTTTTGGTAGTCGGAGACTATTCATATGGCTTTTTTTATTTTATTGAAAACCTAATTTGAGATTATTGAGTGCCCTTTTGCACTGCTTCCTTTTGTCGCTTTTCCTTTAATCGTTCCTGCCAGGCTTTCTCTTCTTTCCTGATATCATAACCTTCAGCTGACAAATAATTGTTGATCTTGCCCTTGTACTTTCCAAACACCTTATGTTTATCTTCGGATGAACCTTCGTCCATTGCCAATTCTCTTGCTTCTTTTAGCCAACTGTAAATCTTTTCTTTTTGTTCAGGTGTCAGTGTGAGTATCATATCCTGGTACGCTGTATAGGTTACGGGCATTACACGGTAGGTCATCCCATCTTTTATCTTCTCAATTTGTTCTTCGGTTAAGGTTTTTTGAAGTTTTCCGAGGAATGCATTGTGTAGCTTAGATAGTTGTGTTGCTTTTTTTTCTTCTTCGATCTTTATCCGGCTGATCTTTTCTTCATTTTGTAATTGAAGTGAGTGGATAGCCGCTATCGACTCTTTTGTCTTATCATGAACTTTGTTAATATTAAAATATTGATCGGCCAGAATACCGACCACTTCATTATATTTTCCCGAATCAGTGAGTCCAAGGGTATTTACAATTTTTACAGAACGGTCCTCAAGCATTTTTTTGAAGTCTGCTTCAGTTTGTCCGTTGGCCACAAAACCGGCTAAGGAAATAGATAAACAAATAATAAAGCTTTTAAAAGAGGCCGCATGAAGAAATAGAATAATGGATTTTTGGTCTTGGTAACCTTCTTTAAAGTTAAACTTGCTGCTTGTATTAATAAACTGTTTAGAAATGTTCATACGGCCTGCTTGATCGTGATTCTTAAATGATTTTTAATAATTTCATTTAATAAGCTAAAGGTACATGCACTGCCAGGGCGTAAAAATGTAAGGTTTTGCTATAAAGATGTATTATTTTCCTATTGGTCTCTCAATTATTTCCGGGAACGATTGCGTAGGCTTTTTCCTATCTATCAGTTATTTCGAATGGTTATGGATGTGGGACGAAGACCGGCACTGGTAGCCGTTAATGTAATATTTCCCTTTTTTGTGGTGGATTGAATTATCGCCAGTGCCATTCCTTTCCAGCATTTTCGTTTACTACTTTTTAAAGAAATGGTATCTGCCTGGTAACCATTATCGGTTCCGGCCAAAATTCCGTTGCCTCTGATTGAAAAGTCAATAAGATTATCTGCATATGGAATTAAGTTTCCCAACTTATCCAAAATTCTTACCGTAACAAAAGAAAGATCATTTCCATTTGATCCAAGAACTGTCTTGTCAGCCGTTAATTCTATCCGATCGGGCTTACCGGCTGTTCTTATTTCTTTGGTCAGAACAATTTTTCCATTTTTTCTGGAAACTGCTTTTAATGTTCCAGCTTCAAATGGGACACGCCATATTACATGCAGCGTAGTATCATTCTTTTTCCTTGTTCCTAATGATCTTGTATTAAGAAATAATTCAACTTCATCCGCATCATTGTAATAGGCCCACACATCCACCAGCTCCCCTGCCTTCCAGTTCCAATGCGGAAAAATATGTAATACTGGTTTGGTCGACCATTCAGACTGATACATATAATAGACATCTTTTGGAAACCCTGCCAGGTCGATGATGCCATAGTAAGAACTCCTTGCAGGAAATTTTGGGTAAGGCATTGGCTCACCTAAGTAATCGAAACCACTCCAGACAAATGCACCAGCCATGTGCTGATTCCTTTTTACGGCCAGCCATGATCGCTCATGTGTGTTTCCCCAATAAGCATGGGTATTATCATAAGCAGCAGAAGTATGATCAGGATTTGCAGAAAATGTATCCTGTACTTTAAAGTCTGGCGGCCAAATGCGGATGCTATCAGACGGAAATTGATAAACCCCTCTTGTCTCTAATGCCGATGCAGTTTCAGATGCAATAAATCTTTGACCGGGAAAACGCTTTGGCAATTCAGCATAATCGAAATCTTTATAATTAAAGCCCAAAACATCCAGTGCATCGGCTTTTGTTAAAAAATTCTTCTCTGGAAATGTTTCTGTCAATGCGGTTGTAACTGGTCTTGTCGGATCAAGGCCTTTTACAATCGATACCAGCTCCTTTGTTATTATTGTCCCGGTACTATCAAATTGTTCCCTGATCTCATTGCCGATGCTCCACATGATAATTGAAGGATGGTTGCGATCCCGCAGGATCATCGCTTCAAGATCTTTCTTATGCCATTCTTTAAAATCAAGATGATAATCAAACTTGTTTTTTCTTTTTTGCCACATATCAAATGCTTCGTCGATCACCAGAAAACCCATTTGATCACAGAGGTCTAACAGTTCGGACGCAGGTGGATTATGCGAAAATCGAATTGCATTGCAACCCATCTCCTTCAGGATCTTGAATTGTCTTTTTGCTGCATGGATATTAAATGCGGCACCCAATGCGCCTAGATCATGATGCATGCACACGCCGTGGATTTTCATTGGCTTTCCATTTAATGAAAAACCTTTTTCTACGTCGAATTTGAAGTGGCGGATACCAAAATTTATTGAAACCACATCAAACTGCTTACCAGCAGCGTTCACTAGTTCAACTTTTAATTTGTACAAATGAGCTTTATTAACCGACCATAAGGCCGGATTCTTAATTGTTAAAGTAGAATTGAAGTCACTTGATTGAATTACATTGTTTAAAGTTGTTAGTCTTGAATAAACAACTTCATTTCCTGACATGATCGAAATTCTTACATTCAAAGTGCCATGATATAAACCGGGTGCCTTAAAATGACCACTAACCTGAATCAGAGCAGAATCTTTGCCAATGAAAGGAGTGACTACAAAAACTGTTTTTTCTTCAAATCGAAATTTATCGGTAAACCGAAGCTTTACATTCCTGTAAATACCACTCCCGCTATACCATCTTGAATCAGGCTGCAAACTATTATCAACTTTAACGGCAATAACATTTTTCTGAGGCGATGGAAGGATGTATTTGCTCAGGTCATAAGAAAAAGCAACGTAACCGTTCGGTCGTTTGCCCAAATAATGTCCATTGATCCATACTTCACTGTTCTTATACACACCGTCAAACTCAATAGACACAATCTTATCTTTTGCAGAAGCAGGAAGGACAAATGTTTTTCGATACCAGCCAATTCCCCCGGGTAAGGCTCCGCCCTGTGTTGTTGCGGGAGCATCCATTTTAAAAGCTGACTCAATACTCCAGTCATGCGGCAAAGAAAGTCGTCTCCACCGGCTATCATCATATAATTGTTCCCTTGCGGAACTATCATCCCCTAAATAAAATTTCCATTCATTATTAAAATCTATTTCGGACCGCACCTGGGCAGCCGTGTCCGCGGCCAGCAAACAAAAAACAAAACCAATATAGAAACAAAGCTTTTCCATGCACCAATATTAGTCCACTGTTACCATTGCTTTAATAACACCAGTCGCAGGGTTTAACCAGCTTTCAAAATTATCCTTTACTTCATCAAAGCGTACGCTGTGTGTGATATAAGTGGCAGGATCGAGTAATCTATTTTTCATACAATTCAATACATGATTAAAATCTTCAGATGTTGCGTTGCGACTGCTCATTAAAGTTGCTTCCCGCTTATGAAACTCCGGGTGGCTGATAACAAGCTCGTTTCGCTGCAAACCTACCAATACGTACCTGGCACCATGTGCCATATATTGAAAGGCATCGTTAATAGCTTTCAGGTTTCCGGTCGCATCAATTACAACTGTTGGCATATCATTATTCGTTATCGATCTGAGTGCTGTCAATACATCTTCCTTCGAAGGATTGATCGTGTGACCAACATTTAATTTGTCTTCGCAAAATTTCAACCGCTGATCATTCACATCCATTGCAATTATAGTGGCTCCTGCAATTCCTGCAAATTCCATAATTCCTAAACCGATGGGCCCGGCACCTATTACCAAAACAAATTCACCTGGCCTTACACCCGTTCTTCTTATTCCATGCGCCCCGATCGCCAATGGTTCCACTAAAGCAAGCTCTTCAAAACTCATCTCATTTCCTTTAATAAGATATTTTACCGGCACCGAAATGAATTCAGACATACCACCATCAATATGAACGCCAAAAACTCTTATATCAGCACAGCAATTAGTAAGTCCATTACGACAGGCAATACAATTACCGCAATAAAAATAAGGGCTGAATGTAACCTTGTCGCCAATCGTAAAATCATTATTCGTTTCAATATCCACGATTTCTGCAGCCAATTCGTGTCCAAGTATTCTTGGATAATTAAAAAATGGCTGGGTACCTTCAAATGCATGCAGATCTGTACCACAGATACCGATCCTTTTTATTTTAAGAACGGCGTGATTCTCCTGCATCAATGGCTTCACTTTTTCGATATACCGGAACAAACCCGGCTTTTCACACACTAACGCTTTCATCTTTTTAATTTAGTTTTAAAGTGATAGACGCCTGATCCGATCTGTATCACTGCTTTACCACCCGTATATTTTGTATTAACAGCCTTTCCATTCATAACTATTCCCTGGTTTGCTTTAACCGGAATATAAATAGTAGCCGTGGTGTTAGCGGGTATTTCGATATCGAGATTAAATGAATCACCTTGCTTTTTCCAGTCGCTGACAATTTTTCCGCGGGCAGAATGATAAGTTGCACTTACAGCAGTGACATCGCCAACGGGGTGGGGTTTAATTTCAATCTTACTATAGGCAATGGAATTGCCGGCCTGTCTTATTCCGGCAAGCCCGGTATAAAACCATTCCATCAAATGTCCAAGCATTAAATGATTATTACTTACAAACTCATAGGCTTGCCAACTTTCGGTCAATGCAGTAGCTCCATGTTTTAGCTGAAAGCCATACCCCGGCACGTCATCACGACTATTCATGTCAAATATCACTTCATTTCGGCCGGCATCTTCCAAAGCTCGTAATACATAACGATAACCAATATCACCGGCAGTTAAAGCATTGTTGCGTCCTTTGATATCTTCTACCAATGCCTCGATCACGGCCTGCTCATGCTGCGGTTCTACTAATCCCATATACAAAGCCATTGCATTGGCCGTTTGGCTGGCTGAATCGTATTGCAATTTTTGTTTGTCAAAAAATTTATCGTTAAAGGATCTCTTGACGCCGGCAGCGAGCTGCTGATAGATCATTACGTCATCAGGCATATTGAGCAACTTTGCTGCTTCAATCATAATCGAAAGATCATAATAGAAAGTGGCGGTAGCCGTGATCCCCATTTTTGTCATCTGTGCAAAACCAGACCTGTTAGGCCCAATATCAAACCAATCGCCAAGCCCATGTGAGAGAATATTATTTTTGGCTGAATCATTCAAAAAAAATATGTATCGCTTCATCATATCATAGGCCCCGATCAAAGTTTGCTTGTCTCCATACCATTTATAATTATACCATGGCAATATGATGGCCGCACTACCCCACTCCGGCGATTCATCAAAGGGAGGAGTAAACAATGTATACTCCGGTGCTATCTCGGGAATTTTTCCATTCTCATACTGGGCATTCATCATGTCCTTAATAACTTTTCTGTTCAGGCTGGCGATATCATAATTATAGTGAATCGATGCACCCATTAAATGTGTTTGCTCCAGCCATCCGAGTTTTTCACGATGAGGGCAATCTGTAAACACACTTACGGTATTGCTTTTAATGGCCCAGCCGATCAACTCATTTGTTTTATTAAACAACTCATTTGAAGAAGTGAATGAGCCAACTTTTTCCGCAGCATTTCGTAGATGCAATCCTTCAATATTCTTTACCACCGGCGCCGGATTTAAACTATCTTTTGGAATACATCGAACCTCCATATATCGAAAACCTGTGTAAGAAAATCGTGGTTGCCAACTCTCATCCTTTCCTCCTTTTAATATATAGGTGAAATAACTCGGCGAGCCTGTTGCTTTCTGGTTTGCAGTTCCATCCTCATTGACGAGCTCTGCGCAAAAAATCCTAACAGTATCACCATTATTACCATTAACAGTTATAGCGGGAATACCTGAAAAGTTTTGTCCAAGATCATACATCCATGTATTGGGCTTTATTTGCCTTTTCGCTTTAGCGGTAAACCTCTCCATTACTCTTAATGGCTGTTGTAATTGAGATTCCAGGTTTCCGGGGCCTTTTGTGATGATCACATTGGCCCAGTTTGTTCCATCCCTGAGAAACCCGCTTTGATCCCAATCTTCCTGCACCAGGTTTGCATCATAATCTTCTCCTCCAAATATGCTGCAGAAAATAATGGGTGAAGAAAAGGTTTGCCAGCCCTCGTCGCTTATTATATTATCAATTGAGCCATCAGAATACTCGATCACTGTTCTCATGATCATCTTAGGATGTCCGTATGCACCAGTCATTTTTCTATAACGCTGTCCCGGAATATAGTAAAATCCATTCCCTAATGCCACGCCAAAAGCATTTCCGCCTTTTTTTAACTCATTTGTAATGTCAAATGTTACGTATTGCGCATGTCTGCTATAATTTGTCCAACCCGGATCTAAAAAATGGTCGCCGATCTTTTTTCCATTTAAATACATTTCAAATTGTCCCAATCCGCAGATGTAGGCTGTTGCTGCTTTAACTTCTTTGTCAATAGAAAATTCTTTGCGCATTAATGGCAACACATTTCTCCTCGGCCCCCAGGAGCTTTTTCCATTCAAATGAGCATGGGGAGCAATGCGTAAGGAGTCAATCACTTCATCGTAACCGATCCATTGGGCATTATTCCAATCAGCCCGATTTAATAAGCCCATTTGCCACATGGCCGGCTCACTCCATGAAGAAATATTCCCTTTATTATCCCAGACCATCAGCTTCCAATAGTATTTCCTTGCTGATTGCAAAGCTTGCCCCTTATATTGAACCTGTATCGACGCAGCGCTGTTTACTTTCTTTGAATCCCAAAGGTTACCGGTTCCTTGCCTTAGCAGTGATAAATCATCAGACACCAAGATCCTGTAAGCTGTTTGTAAAACATTTTGCTGGCCGCTTCTCAATTCCCAACTTAAATGAGGATTAGCCACATCAACACCCAATGGATTGGTATTGTATTCACAACGAAGATTTTTCACAGCGAGTTCCTGAGAAAATCCCGGTATAAAAAATATAAATAAACTAATATAACAAAGTGACTGTTTCATTTATTTACTGTATATCGATGCCTGAGATCGCCAGGTTTTTCGCATCGCTGATTACCAACCGCACCCTATAATTGCCCGCGTTGATCATATTTCCGGTGTTTATAGTGAACTGGTTCCATTTTCCAGGATTGGTAAAATTAAAATGCACTGTTTCTTCGAGCATCATGGCGTTACCCGGTCCAGTGAGTTGTAATTTTCCCTTCAGTTCATTTTGTTTACCATAAAAATATTTCATCGTAATAGAATAAATATCTGCGACGCCGGTTTGTATGGGATATTCAATCACGACCCCATTATTTGTATTTATAAATGCACAATATCTGCCATTAATTGAATCTTTTACAACTCCATCGCTCAATTTTACAACATTGGTTTTGTATTGGGTGATTGGCTTTAGATCGTATGCCGGTTGCATTTTCGAAGCAGGTTGTATTGCAATTATCGCATCGGCTCCATAAGAAATAACTACTGTCGAATCGGCATGACAAAGCTTTCTATAAACTTTATAAGTTGTTCCTCCATTTTCATCGGTAACAATATCGGCATGTATATTTTCAAAATCTTTAACGGGTTCATCATCATTCTTCAGCGCCAGATAAATATATGATTTCTTCGGAGTCCGAAGCGTCACAGGTCCTCTGATCTGTTTATTTGCAAATTCAACCCAGTCAACTGCAAATAATAGGGAAGGCAGAGAATTGAATTTTATATTTTCATCCCGGTACTGTTTGTCGCCGATATCCAACCACGATTGAAAGACGATGTCTTCATCAACTTCCGTCGGCTCCTTATATATTTTTTTTGCTGATGCGACGGCAATTGCAGAGATCAATGCCTGTCCAACTTTTGTTTCAGGGAATGAAATGATCATCTTTCCACCTGTGATTTTTATTCTCACGATTTTCTTCAATGAAGCATTTGTCCCCGCTTCATTCCAGATATCAAGATCATTTAGAACTACCTTACCATTAATAGCGACGTCAAACATACGCATTGCTTTTGCATTCATTCCTCCACCAATTCCCAGCCATGGCTCAATAAAGTACAATTCCACCAGGTATTCTCCATCCGGCAGATCAAATTCATATTTCAGCCTATCTTTTCCATAACGAAAAGTTTGAAACAGCTTCCAGTCTCTGGTCCCTTTTATTGATGAAAATGTTCTTCGTTGGCTGGCAAATGACTTAGGCACGTCAGGGAAATCTTCACTCCAGGATATTGAATGTTCTTTATCCGCGTTCCATCTATTTCCGTTCACATCTTTATAGTCAGAACCACCGCAATTAACCCTGTAGATATAATTATATCCGGGCTGAGAGTTAGTAATGTTGTTTGAACCGGCCAAAAGTCTGGAGAAGTTTGGCGATTGGGGTAAATGAAGTAAAACTATCGTGTCTCTTGCCAAAGCTTTCCCATTTACATATCCTACTGCATACAAAACATTATACTGAATATTCACATTATCCCATTGAAAATGTGTGCCGATGCCATCACGTTTTCTTTTGCCTAAAGATGCATTGTCAATATCATTGAATAATTCTACTTCATCACAATTAGAATAAACATAAAGGCTGTCTTTTATTCCCGGCTTTATCCAACGATTCGGCCAGGTGTGAGAAACAATATATACCATCGGTTCCTTCTCTTTTGCGGCATAGTTGCTCCGATACATATAATATGCATCAGTCGGCTCTTCCCAGGGTGTCAGCAATCCTTTATAATTAACAGGCCCGATCCGGTCAATCTCTCTTATTCCTTCGCCACCCTGTACACGACCGGGATTATCATGAGAGGTCAATAACCAAAAGAAATGACCAGCTACGCTGTCTTTTACAGATTCAGCTAACCGAACTTTTTGCTCCATCAACTGAGTCATTCTGTCTTCACTCAGTATTCCATTTTGAATAAACCCACCTTCTGCATGCAGATCGATCGTTCGCCACGCGCCATACTCTCCAACGAGTATTTGTTTTTTCAAGTCTTCCCCATAAGTTTTGGGATCACCGCCATAGGTGCCTGTCCAGTTTTGAGGAACGTCCCAGTCTGTGCCGCTGCCACCATTACAGGTTGTTACTAATCGCTGAGAAGAAGCAGTTGGGTCTAATGATCGAATAAGCTCTGTACATTCTTTAGCAAAATCTTCCGGCAACTTACTTTCATTTTGCAAACCCCACAGTACAACGGATGGGTCGTTTCTTCTTTCGATCACCCATTCTTTCAATAAGGTTTTAAAATTATCTCTGAACTCCTTTGTATCATACCAAACGTGTGCTGATATCTGTGTCCACCACAATAGTCCTTTTTCATTACAAAGTCTTCCATATAATAAATTATGTGGCTGATGACCATCACGAAAAGCATTAAAGCCGGCAGCCTTTATCCATTTCATTCTTGCCACGATCTGTTCATTACTGAAAGCATGGGATTGTCCCAGTAAATGTTCATATTCTGCAATGCCGTTGATGAAGATTGGTTTGCCATTTAAAAGAAACTGGTTGGCTGAAGTTTTCCAATCGATGGTGCGAAATCCAAAATCAGTATTGGTTTTATCCGGGACAGTATTGTTCTCATGGATCGTTGTTATTAGTTCATAGAGAAAGGGATTATTCACGGACCATAGCGTAGGTTTCAGACCCTTCATCGTGTGGGAGACTTCCTGAGCGGCTGATGGTCCAATTGCCATTTTCTTTGAAACAGTTGAAAGGACAAGGCCTGTTTTATTTCGCAATTGCTGAATGACTTCAACGTTCCTCGTCTTGCCAGAATAGTTCTTCACGGTTGTTTTGATATTCATATCTGCCTTGCCATCCTTTATACCAGCCCATGCATGAACTCCAAAAGGCTCAATGCGAACATCATTTGTTACAATTAAATGAACGGGTCTGAAAATTCCTAAAGGCTGCGAGCCTTCCGAGAAACCCCTTTCTTCACTACAGCCGCCGCAAACCCAGGGGAGATCTTTGATGTTTGCGGGATGTGAAGCTTTTACCTCAAGTAAATTCTCTGAACCATCAACTTTAATCATATCAGTTACATCCAGTGTAAAGGTGGTTCTGCCTCCCGCATGAGAGCCAACAGGCTTCCCGTTCAGCGTGACTATCGCATAGCTTCCAACGCCTTCAAAGAATAAAAAGAAACGTTTACCGGTTTTAGGTTGCTTAAGCCTGAACGACTTTTTATAAAATGCCTCTCCATGAAGGTTGCCATGCAACAATCTCCGGTAACCATGATAATCATCCCAATTATGGGGAACAGTTACTTTTTTCCATTCACTTGTTCCTGATAAAGACGTTTGCCAGTCATTGTTGAGATTAATATCCTGGCGTTGTGAAAGACAATTGAACCACAGAGACACAAAGGCACAAACAAGCACAAAGAATTTCGCGCAAAGGTGCAAAGGATTCGCAAAGAAGCAAATCATTTCTGGCTTCTGGCTTTGCGTCTTTTGAATTAAAAATTCAGCGTCTTTGCGTGAAATATAAGCAGGATAAAGAA
Organism: Chitinophagaceae bacterium; assembly: GCA_036376375.1. Classification (GTDB taxonomy): domain Bacteria; phylum Bacteroidota; class Bacteroidia; order Chitinophagales; family Chitinophagaceae; genus VBAS01. The sequence goes on along the minus strand of DASVAM010000395.1, from coordinate 19,874 downwards.
CAAAACGTTCAAGAGTGCGACGCCACCAAAGCTCAATCGTAGCAATGCAGCTGGTTATCAAGGAAAACTTATTTCTGATTAAACGCTGCATCAAATTTGTAAATGGAATTTTTTGTGGTTGTGATATTTACTACTTTATGATCGTATCGCAATTGCAGCGGTTGCCCTGCTTTTGATGTAATCACCAATTCTTCCAGTTTACCATTCTTCCATTTCAGATCGAGTACAAACCCGCCTCTTACACAATAACCTTTCACCTCTCCGTTTGGCAATGATGCTGGCAATGCCGGAAGTATGTCAATATATTTTGTGTGGCTTTGGACGATCATTTCGCCAATACCAGCGGCGCCGCCAAAATTTCCATCGATCTGGAAAGGCGGATGCGCATCAAATAAATTTGGATAACTACCCGCACCACCTTTTACGGGACTTATCAGCATTTTGATCATGTGAAAAGCATGTTCACCATCTTTGAATCTTGCCCAACAATTTATTTTCCAACCAAGACTCCAGCCAGTAGCAGCATCACCACGATACAACAAAGATTGACGGGCCGCTTTCATCAACTCTGGCGTATCGTCCCAATTGATTTCACTTCCCGGGTACATCCCCCACAAATGCGAAATATGACGATGCTTATTGGTCGTGTCATCCAGGTCCTGCATCCATTCCTGTAACTGACCATACTTACCAATCATATTTGGTGCAATAAGTTTTACTTTCTCCTTTAATTCGTGCCTTAGTTGCGGGTCTGCTTTTAATATTTCACTTGCGGCAATAACGTTATTAAATAATGTTCGGATGATCTGGTGATCCATGGTTGGGCCGGCCACCAATCCCCCTTGCTCGGGTGAATTGGATGGAGTGCTGATCAATTTACCAGTTGCCGGATCTTTAATTAAGAATGAATTAAAAAACAAAGCTGCTTCTTTCATAATAGGATAAGCTTTGTTTTGCAGAAAATTTTTATCCTGTGTAAATAAATAATGTTCCCACAGATGCGTACACAACCATGCACCGCCTGTAACCCAGATACCGTGATCGGCTGCATTGATGGGAGCAGTGCCACGCCAGAGATCAGTATTATGATGCAATACCCAGCCTGGCGCATTATAATGATCAATTGCAGTCGACCTACCAGTTTCTGATAGCTCTTCAATCATCTTAAATAATGGCTCATGCATTGGTGAGAGGTTTAAACTTTCTGCAGGCCAATAATTCATTTCAGCATTAATATTCGTAGTGTATTTGCTGTCCCACGGTGGGTTTAACAGATCATTCCAAATTCCCTGTAGATTCGCGGGTCTTGTCCCCGGCCGGGAAGACGAGATCAATAAATATCTTCCGTATTGTAAATACAAGGCAACAAACGATGGATCGTCTGAAGATGCAAATTTCTCCAATCGTTCATTCGTTGGTACGGCCCCCGCTAAATCTCCCCCGGTGGGGGAGACTTGCGAAGGACCTGATGAATTGGAAAGTGATATTGAAAATGTATTAAAATATTTTTGATACTCCTTGATGTGTGCTTCTTTGATTTGCTGATAGGTTTTTCCTGTCACAGTCTTGAGTGCATTGATACAAGGCAACGCCGGATTTGCTGAAATATCCTTAAAATTTTTATAATTGGTACCTGCTGTCAGGTAAACCGTCGCCTCATCTGCATTTTCAATTACCAGGGTATCATCTTCGAGCTTAATGGAGCCACCCACTGTTTTGACATGTAAATAACTCTCCCCCCGCAATGCACCGTTTTTCACCTGCACAGATAAGGAAATGGTGTTGTTATCGATCTTCCTTATTTTGAAATTTTTATGTGGGCTACTTAAGGTTAATGTAAAATTGATACTTTTCTTTTTCGAGGCAGTTACATTAATTGCCAATACCTGGTTTGGCTGGCTAACAAAATATTCCCGCCTGTAATCAATACCATTAACAGAATAAGAAGTCGCCGCAACTGCCTTCGAGATATCCAGCTCCCTCCTATAATTTGTTGCCCCGATCGTATGGGTAAAAATTAAATTCAGATCACCGAATGGCTGATAGGCGGCCTGGTATGCACCAACCGGCGGGGGACTATCATTGTGTACAAAATATTTCCAGTTTCCATTCAAAGAAATTTTGGCTGCTTCATTATTTGCCAAGTAAACTCCTATATGCTTAACGGTATCTTTATAACCGTACACACCGCCCTTGTTATTAAAATTCAATACAAGGATGGCAATGGTGTTTCTGCCTTTGTGTAAAGCATTTTTAGCGACTTTATATTTTCTTCCTTCGTTGTCTTGTTGTGAACCTATTAGTTTTCCATTGACATATGTGTAATCATGATCCCTTATACGGTTAAAATCAAACACCAATTCCTTACCTACCCAGTCATCAGGTAATATAAAACTGTTACGCAACCACACAGCACCATCCAATCCTTCGTGTCCAACTGTCTCCCAACCATCCCAGCTGGGCACCTGCATTGTTGACCATTTGCTATCATCAAAATTTTCTTCAGCAAATCTCCTATCTGCGGTTACTTTAGCTATCCAGCCATTTCGTTCGCCTTCAAAACTTTTTAAACCCATGAAATGTCTTTCTGATAATGCCTCGGCTTCTTTTTGCTTACCCTCAAATAATAATTGCCGAATCGTGTCTAAATATTTATATGCACCGGGGCGACTATATCTTCGCGGTTCACCAGTCCATAATGTTTCCTCATTAAATTGTATGCGATCATTTTCAATGCCACCAAAAAGCATTGCACCGATTCGCCCATTTCCAATTGGCAAGGCCTCTACCCATTTCGTTGCAGGTTTATTATACCATAGTTTCAGATCCTGCGCAAATGCAGTACTGCACACGATCAGTAATACAATTAAGAATTTTATTTTTTTTATTGCCGGCATGTTTGCTGCTTTCAAATTTTTTCTCACAGATGTCACGGATTTTCACAGATTTTCTGTGTTAATCTGAGTAATCTGTGAGCAATTATTCAAATAACCAATCAAGGTTTTTATTCATTGGTTCACTCATCAACATAGCATCACGAACAGGGATTGCCTGTTGTCCATCCACAAATCCCAACACAAGACAAACACCTTTCGGAAGCTTCAATATATGTTTTCCTTCTTTAAAATCATAAACATGTATATTAACCGGTGGCAAACCCTCAATGGCAACAGCATTCAAGATCTTTGCCTCCGCCTGCCCATAATCATCGGCACTGGCATTTGTTTCTAGTTCCGGAGCTTTTGCAAAAATAGTATCAGTTGTAAATGCTGCCCGTTGCGTTTTGAAATAACCAACCAAAACTTTTACAGGCTTGTCAGATGAAAAATTCAATTCCGTTCCCTGCTGCCTTTGTTGTTTGAATGAGAATTGAAATCCATTCAGATCCTTTAGCTCTTCAGCGTAGCCTTTAATAAAAAAGCTCGTGTCGCTGAAAGGTTTAGCTCCTTGTCTAAGTGTATATTTATTTCCAACAACTACAACATTTTCATTTTCGAAAAGAATAGACGTTTTGGTCGCTATACCAGAATTTTTTTTGAGTGAATCAATTTTAAACTGAAATGTTTTCAACTCGGTTTCAAACACAGGCAACATCTCTGTCCAGTGCTTGAAAGTAGCGTCTACTCCCCTCATCGGTATCTTGCGTTGCTGCGTCTGCATACTGTTTGCGTAAAGATATGTTTGGCTTGTCAGATCAGCCAGGTCTTCATAATATTGAAAGCTTCGCTTAAATGATGGCATTGCCTTTTCAAGATCACCTATATCGTTGCTGTATTTATATCGTAACACACTCAGCACAGCAGTGGCTTTTTCTGCAAAATGAAGTGCGAGGGCCCTGTACGCATACATATCTTTTCTGATTCTTTGAAATTCATCTTTATTTTTTGTCACTTTCGGCGACACCGCATCGATTGCCAGTACTGCATTACTTCCATGGGTTCTGACTTCATTAATCACCTGGACCGGCGTCTCGCCGATATGCTTTTCTCCTTTGAATTCTTTATCGGCATATTGAACCAGCATTTCTCCTTCGGGGCTTTCAGCGTCATATAATAATGTAAACAAGCCATAACGATAAGGATTGATCAATTGTGTCACCAACATGCCTAAGGTCAATGTCTGCCTGTTACCATCAGTAATTCCGAAACGTCGTAAAAGTTTTGGGGCTATTTCACCGCTTTCTTCATACGCTTTCAAGATTTTTTTACCCTCATCAATATTGCAGCCAAATTTGTCAGCCAGCAATTTGCTCCAGTAAGCGATCTCTTCATTACGATCTCGTTTTGCTTTCCATGCATAGCGGGCCCAGGCTTTGTACCAGATCCAATCCCGTTCAATTTGTAATAATCGTTTGCCCCCTTTAACACTATCAGCGCTATAAGGCCAATCCCAATAAGAGGCTTGCGGATATAAGTGCAATCCGTTTCCACCCATTATTTCATGCATGCCAATTGCACATTGCTGAATAAAATCAGGCGACCCATATCGGAATGGTTCAAGATTGGCGAGGATATGAACGTTCTCGATCTGTACACTACCCAGTTTGCTTAATGTTCGATGTAGCTCTGCCCAACTTCCTCTCGGTCTGGCATAGGTCAAGGCTTCCCCGTTAAATTTTGCTTCCGTATATAAATTCTTATACAATCGTAATGCTGCTCGCATCACTGACGGGGCATCAGTGTCATGAGCTCTTAGCACGATCGGCGGTTCCTCGCTTTTGCCTAAAGCTTTTAATCCATCCTGTACACCGGGAATAATCGTTTTAGTGAACCATTCGATATCATCATTACCTACGCCTTCCATGGCTTCACCCAAACAAACCATTAAACCAACATTCGGATACTTCTCGACAAATGCCGCAATTGACTTTCTTGTATAATCAGCGATCAAAGGAACGATCGGTCTTTCCCTTTCCTGCGTTTTTATATTATGATGTTCTGCAAATGGCTTTGACACTATTATATTGTAAAACATTTGGATCACCCAGATTCCCCGCTTATCCGCTTCTGTCGTGATAAATCTATAGATCTCTTCATTCTTTTTGAAGGTGGCATCATCGACTTCTACTGCATAAGGATAATCTTTTAATTTCACTAATGAAGCAAAAGGATGGCCATTCCAGAGATATAAAGAATTCATCCTGTTCTCCAGCATAGAATCCAATACCTGCAGCCATAACTTTTTATCATAAAACCAGGGAAATGTTTCGGGTGTATAAGGATATTCATAAACATTTCTTCCCGGCAAGTAGGTTGATTTCTGTAACCCTATACACTGGCCACGCAAAACCATTTCAGGCGCGTCGGAAATATTTAGTTCTTTGGGATAAGCTTTTAGCTTCTCTAATTGTGAAGCGAATTCTAAACATCCGTACATCAGGCCCGAAGCATCACTGCCTTTGATCCAGGTAATATTTTTTTCTGTTCTAATCGAATACCCTTCCTTTTTACCCGCCGCATAATCAAAATAAAACTCGTGTTTCTTCGTGCTTAAGCCAAGCCTTTTCTCCGTTTCTCTTATTTTTTGAATACCGAATCCAACCCGCGGCGGAGTGATCATTTCACCAACACCAACCTGGGCTGTCATCGGGTAATAACCAGCAATAAATAATATGAATAAAAATTTTCGCATAATTATTTCAAAATGGCCAATTCATTAAGATAATTCTCCAACATTGTGTAACCGCTTTTATCTATCTTATTTCCGTCGGTTGGATTGGATGGATTTAATTCCTTCTTTTTTTCCCATTCATCCGGCATTCCATCATTGTCAGTATCCACTGGCGCGGCCATTGATTTGTATTCAGGCCACCCACCTACCATGACCGGCAGATCAATAATACCCGGTTTACCAAATACACCTTTTCCGATCGCTGTTCCATTTTTGGTTTCATTAATTATTCTTTCATCTACCTCATCTCTTTTCGGAAGTACTGCACCTGCAAATTTTAAAACAACTTCATATGCATCTTTCGCCGATTGATCCGGCAATGGAGAGGAAACCTTGAACGGTTCAGCTGCTTCTGCACTCTTCGGATCCCCGGCTTCAGTTAGATCCAGACCCCGAAAATTTTTCTTTGTAAGAGCGTTACCTCCTTCCATGATATTTCCATTCAGATACCACTGACCTGTTCCTTTTGAATTTTCCTTTTGGAATGACGCATGGGCAAATTTTAATTCTGCTGGTGCCGCCGGGCCGGGTTTATAATAATTGTTAACGATATTAATTTGAGAAACGCCACCGGGAATATTCACTTCCCCACCATAACAGGCATTTGCATTCCCCCAATTATAAATAACATTGTTCCGGTAATCGATCAATGCAATTGTATCGTGAGCTCTTGCCCCATTAAAGCGAACTGCTCTTGTATTCAAATGAGCGATCAAATTATGATGATAGCTTGCATATTGTCCACCCCACACGCCTCCATAAGAACGTTTGCCCTTCATGTGTCCCGCATTGTATAAGCCTTCACTAATAATGCACCATTGTACCGAAACGTTCTTCGTATCATACATTGCCGCACATTCTTCGTTGGCCCAGCTAAAACTACAATGGTCAACAATTACATCGTGGCAGTTTTCCATATCAAATCCATACAAGCCCTTACTATCAGTCCCGCCCGGTCTTGAACGAATAAAGCGAATGATGATATTGCCATGATTGCCTTTTGATGATGCGCCATTAACAATAAAGGAATAATTTTTTAGGCAAATACCATCACCCGGTGCCGTTTGCCCGGCAATGGTAAGATTAGAACGTTTGATCACAATATTGGATTCAAGTTCAATAATGCCACTAACCCTGAAAATAACTGTAAGCGGTTCTCCGGGATATTGTTCAAGTGCATAACGAAAGCTACCTTCTCCGTTATCATTTAGATTTGTTACTGCAACTACTTTACCCCCGCGACCACCTGTTGCATATTTTCCAAATCCTTCCGCACCCGGAAAAGCAATTTGTTGTGCAATAACAGCGATTTGAAGAAGGATCAGTGATATGATAAATAGTATTTTCATTTTAGATGGATACGTCAATTAAAATGCGTCAATTCGATTCCTCCTTTTTCACTCGATAAATAAGCCGCCTCGACACATGCCATAGTATGAATGCAATCTTCGGCGCTGTTATCGGGCTTATCGATGCTGCCTTCGGCGGCCATGAGCAGCTGTTTCATACTGCCAATAAATGCATGAGGAAACCAACTCCCGTCAATTTTCATTTCATTCCATTTGGGAGGCTTATCATTTTCTAATAATACATATTCGAAACTATCCGCCGCCCCACGGGGATAATCTATCAATGCGCCAAAATTTATTTTAATGGCGCCTTTACTGCCCTCGAATTTTATATACGATTGTTGTTTCGGCGTTCCATAATTATGACAATGATTGGTTAGAATATTTGCGGCTACCATTTCTCCATAATCCATAATGATATTACTGCGCACCGAAGCCAGTTGCTGCATAGATGGATGCCTGGTTGTCTTTGCATAGACTGATTGGGGATTGCCAAGCACATTCCGGATCAAATCAATATAGTGAATGCTGTGATATAGGATTTCAACCCTTGGTGAAGAAACAAGAAAATCCCACAGATGCCAGGGGGTATAAACATTTACATTTACTTCAATATCGTTTAAATCACCAAGTCTTCCGTCACAAATAAATTCTTTTGCCGCAAGAATGTAAGGCGCATAACGTAATTGAAAATTGATGGCAACTAACATTTTTTTGTTCCGCACCAGTTCAAGTATCTGTTTTGCCTCTGCATAATTTTCGCCCATTGGCTTTTGTAATAACACCTTTGATTCATTGGGCAATTGTTTTAAAACCGGGATTGTTTGTGAGCCGGGAACGGCGATATCAAAAACTGCATCAGCCGGTGCGGCCTCCAGCATCTTTTGTAAAGCGGAAAATATATTTGGTATTGAAAAAGTAGCTGCTGTTCTTTTTGCCTTTGATTCATTGATATCGAAAATTCCCTGCACATTATATCCTGCAATTTTATATGCGGGAAGATGGGCATCGTTTACAATACTGCCGGCGCCAATTATATAAATGGGTCTATTTTCATATGGTCGTTGTTCGATCATTCAGTTATTTATTTTCCCCGAGATAATTACCATAAGTTAAGAGTAAAATAGCAATGGCCAAAGCCCCAAGTGCAATAGTCAACCATCGTTTTGTTACTGAACTTGTTTTCTTCCATTCTTTCATTACCAACCCGGCAAATGAACTAAACAGTACAAGCATGATCATATGAACGGCCCAACTGGTGAATTTATACGTTCCCATTCTCACATGACCAAGACCATAAAAGAAAAACTGCCCATACCACAATATGCCGGTCAAAACAGACAACAAATAGTTTGACGATAAAGTGTTTCCATTGGCTGTACCAAACTGATAAAAAGTCTTTTCTTTATTATGCAGGTACAAACAATATAAAAGGGTCGTTACGAAAGCCCCGGAGTTAGAAAATATATAGATAACATTTCCCTGGAAATTACCCGCCCCATATTGTGCAGCGACATCTGCAATGGGTTGGCCCTGGTCGAGCGAGAATCCATATAAAGCCGATAAAATACCTGCAAGAAAACAAAGTGGTAAACCTTTCCCCAGGGAGAATTCAGTTTTATTTTCTGCATTGGCAGCAATATCCTTTTCTTTATTTCTTCCGGCCACACCGCATAAAGCAATTCCGATGGCTCCCATCGCAACGCCTATTATTAAATATAGAGCGCCATTACTTTTTAGTACATCACTCAATGTCCCATGCACTAATGGTGGCAACAGCGTTCCTAAGACACAGCTTATGCCAACCGCAATTGCATAGGTCAATGAAAAACCAACATACCGGATTGCAATACCAAAAGCAGTTCCGCCAACTCCGTAAGCCATGCCCAGTAAAAATGATCTCTGCATGGCAGAAGCGGGAGCTTCCTTTAAAACATCCATCAATTGAGGAATGGTGAAATAAGCGACCACTAATGGCAGGACCAGCCAACAGACCAGGGCTTGTGTCAACCAATATGTTTGCCAACTCCAGCCTTTTACTCCTTTTTGCGGTGTATAACAAAGTGCGGCGCCTGAAGCGCCGACCGCATGATATAAGACACCGTTTACTACTTCCATTTAGCTTAACCCTAATTTGTAAAACTCATTAGCATTGGAGAAAAATACTTTCTCCTTATCAGTTTCATTTAACAAACTATTCAAAATGTCTTTGGTTCCTTGCCAGGTCTCCGTATAACTATTTGCAAGCATCGACACCGGCCAGTCACCACCACAAAAGCAACGATCGGTTCCAAAATGCCGCAAAGCAAATTCAACAAAAGGCTTGCTATCATCCGTACTTCGGCCCTTGAAGTTTCCTGATGCTGTTCCAAGGCCCGAGATCTTTGCATATAAATTCTTATGCTGTGCGGCGATCTTCATCAAGTCGCCCCATTTTCCAAATTTTTCTTTGTTGACTAGTGGCGGCCAGTTTAAATGATCGAATACCATTCTTAGTTCGGGAATCTTTTCTGCAACCCTGATCACCGTCTCAATATGCGCCGGTAGTATACCAACAACATCATAAGGTATTTCGAAAGTTGCAAGTAACTTCAAACTTTGGATCACTGCAGGCTGCAGCAACCATTCAGGATCTTTCTCATCATGAATCTGGTGCCTGACTCCTCTAAAATATTTCTCTTTCAAAAATCTTTCTTCAAGCAACTCTCTCGTCGCTTTTGTATCCATCAACGGCAACCATCCAACAACCCCACATATCCAATCAGTTTTATAAGCTGCCCCAAGCATCAATTCCGTGTCTTCAATATTTCCAGCTGCCTGGATCAATACTCCTGCTACGATACCAGCTTTAATCCTTTCATCAGCTATCTCTTCAATACGCCAGGTTCGATTAAGAATTGATTGATCACCCTGCAACCAGGGATATTGAGCTCTTTCAAGATCCCAAATATGCACATGTGTATCTATAATTCTCATAATCCTTCAGGAACGATCAGCGTTTTATAGCCTGCAATTTCTTTTCCAATCCGAACTCTCTGTCTATTTCTTCATTGTGTTCTCCTAAAAGTGGGGCGCCCTTATCGCTTCCTAATATTTTGCCGTCCACACGTATCGGACATCTTGTTGTTTTTACCGATAAGCCATTGCTTGTTCTAACTGTTATTTCCATATTCAGGACACGATAACCTTCCTCTTTCATCAACTTATCATAGTCTAATACCGGTGCACACCAGATATCAGCTTCCTCCAAAATTGCCAACCAATGCCCGGCAGTTTCCTTTAATAAATGTGCGGCCAGCAATTTTTTGATCTCATCCCTTTTATCAAACCAATCACTTGCATTGGAGAATTGTTTCAGGGGCTCACACTGCAGCAGATCACCTAAACGCACAATATCGGTCATCGCCAGGGCAATATAGTCATCTTTTGTTTTGTAAATGCCGTAAGGTGCAGCTACATAGGCATGACCGCTGTTAATTGCACTGCGAACTGGTAACTGCTTACCATCATTGTAATAACAAGTCAATACTTCAAACTGAAAATCTAAAGCAGACTCAAACATGCTCACCTGCACCAAGGCACCTTCTTCGCTCATACCTCTTTTGTACAATGTAGCTAATATCCCCTGCGCAATATGTGTTCCAGCCATTATATCCACCACGGCCACTCCCATCGGTGTAGGATTTTCATCGCTGTTATTACTGAGCCATGTCAACCCTGAAGCTGCTTGCAACAACAGATCCTGCCCCGGCAGATCCCGCCACGGACCCTCATTACCATAACCGCTTATCTCAGCATACACGATCGATGGATTGATTTTTTTCACAGTTTCATAATCAAGTCCCAGTCGTTCCATCACGCCCGGTCTAAAGTTGTGCATCATCACATCGGCTTTTGCCAAAAGTTGTTTCACTTTTTCAAGATCATCAGCATCTTTCAGATCTGCTGCATAACTTTGTTTATTCCTGTTGATAGCATGAAAAATTGTCGACTCACCTTCGATCATCACATCAGACACGTATAACTGCCGGCAAATATCCCCGGCTCCCGGTTTTTCTATCTTTATTACCCGTGCACCCATATCAGCCAATCGCAATGCAGCCGAAGGCCCTGATAAGAATTGGCTGAAATCGATCACTAATATATCCTGTAATAAGTTCATTTATTATTTTGTTATCGGCTTCAATACTACTATTAAACTTCTGTTGCGCCTGCCTGCCGGTAGGCAAGTCGCGCTCTTGTACTGCATCAAGTCTATTCAACACCCACCCTATTCCTAAAAAACATCTTCAACAAAACTTGCCCCGCTATAGCGGATGAAACCAAATTCCTAATTACTAATTCCAAACTCCTCCAATACCTGATTTTTATGCTCACCCAGCTTTGGCGCGGCTTTATCGGCATATAATCTTTTGCCGTTAATCCTTATCGGGCAGCGGGAGGTTATAATTTTCTTTTCTGAAATAGTTAATCCTTGTTCCACCTGCAGTGTCTTGTATGCCTCATGACCCATCATTTGTTCCCAGTCAAATACTTCCATCGCCCAAAGCCCCGATTCATGTAGTTGCCCGATCCAGTGTGACGAAGACTCCTTTGCAAAACAATCGGCCAGTATACTTTTTATTTCATCTCTTTTTGCAAACACTTCATCCTTCGAAAAATTCCTTAACTCTCCGCAATTGATTGCGTCAGCTAATTCGTAAATATCCATCATCGCCAAAGCGATATATCCATCGGTTGTTTTATATAAGCCATAGGGAGCACTTAACAACGGATGACCATTATTAATGATACTGCGTTGTGTTTGTTTATTGCTGGAAAAATAAGTGGTAAGCAATTCAAATTGGAAATCGAGCAGTGATTCCATCAGGCTTACTTCGATCAAAGCACCAGTCCCGGTTTTCTGTCTTCTTATCAATGCGGCTATAATTCCCTGCACCAGCTGCGCACCACTTAGAATATCACCAATTGCAATACCGAATGGGACAGGTCCATTGTCACCATTACCTGTTGTATAGGTTAATCCTGTCATTGCCTGCAACAAAAGATCCTGGCCGGGCTTGCTTTTCCATGGGCCTTCCTTTCCATAACCCGATATTTTTGCATAGATGATCCGTGGATTTATTTCTTTCGCTGTTGTATAACCCAAACCTAATTTATCCATTACTCCGGGGCGGAAATTATGGATCAGCACATCGGCTTTTTTGATCAGCTTTTTTATTATCGAAACATCTTCTGCATTTTTCAGGTCGGCAGTAAAACTTTCTTTGTTACGATTTATCGTGTGAAATAACAATGAGCTATCATCAGCCCAAAGATTTTTGATCGATAACTTTCTTCCGGCATCTCCACCCTTAGGCTTTTCAATTTTTATGACTCTTGCGCCGAGATCAGCGAGACGTAATGCCGCAGATGGGCCGGATAAATACTGGCTAAATTCTAAAACTGTCAATCCTTTTAAAGGCAATTCCATCATGCGAGGTTTAAATTTTTATGCGCCATGCTTTGCCTGTATAACTTATTCATCTCATTTAAAGCACTTACCGGATCGCTGTCTTCCATCAAGCATTTTTGTAATGGCGCCCCCGCATGATCCTGGAAATGCAGGTAACCGTTATATCGGGGTCTGACATATCCATTTTCCATGAGGGGCAAAATATTCTTAAAGAAATCATGTGTCAGCCGGTTTGCCTCACTACCCGTCCACGCTGAACGATGACCGGGCTGACCTCCATGTTGCACATACAATGTACTTTGTATTTCGCCTGACACTATCCACTGTGTAAAATCAACTGCCGCTTTCTTATGCTTGCTAAATGCGGAGACGGCCAGACCAGTTCCACCGATCGTGGTTCTCAATTTATTTCCATTAATTGAAACAACATCTGTATAATGCAATAATTTCTCGGCATATCCTATTCTTGAATAGTTAGAATAACAATAGGCAAAAGGGCAATACCAATAATCGTCCGTGGTACTCATTAATTCAGCAACAGCGATTGGATTACAGGAAAACATGTTTTTATCGACTAATGAATACAGCGCTCTCATGGTCTCAATTGCCAGAACTCCTGTTGCTACATCAATAACTTCATCCAAACCCCCGAAAGGCTCTCTTCCATGTACGATACAGAAAGTATAAAAGTTCATCAACACGTCGATTGGAATAGCCGGCACTGCAACCCTTCCCTCTTTTGCCAATGCAAGTACATCCTCCCATGATTGTGGCAGAGCCATTCTATTTTTTTCAAACAGGTCTTTGCGATAGCTCGCCGCTGGTGTGGCAGCATCAATTGCCAAGGCCCATTGAGAATTCTTATATTGGTAACTATGATGGGAATAGCCAACTGAGTTTACCAACTGGTCATCCAAATATTCCCGTGACAAATGCTCCTCCAGCGGTAACACACACTTGGTTGCTGCCGCGCAACCTACCCAGGGATGATCAATGATCAGCAGATCGTATTCTTTAGTTAATTTTTCTATAGGATAATCAGCAAACTCCTGTAGTGTTCTCTTCTTCCATTTGATCTGAACACCTGGATGCAGTTCTTCATAACGCTGGGAGGCGGCCAGCAAAGGAGTAATTCCCCTGCTGTGCCCCCACGTTATACCATTTAAAACTGCTGCCGACATTCTTTAATTCATTTGATTTTTTTCTCCACGAGGTAAATATGCTCACATACCATCACCAACTCATTGTTTTGATTAAAAGTTTCAACCTGCTCAGTGATCAAACCAAAACCGGGTCTTTTATGATCCTTCTTGGCCGTGATCTTTGTAACTACAAGTATTGTTTCATCAATAAAGACTGGTTTTACAAACCGTATGCGGTCGAAACCATATGTCATGCATACTTCATTGATAACATCGGCTGTTAATCCAATAGCTGCTGTTAGCACCAACGTGCCATGGGCCATTCTTTTTTTGAAGGGTTGAGTTTTACACCATTCTTCATCCATATGGTGGGGAAAATAATCACCAGATTCTTCGGCATGCAGATCAATATCTGCCCCGGTGATCTTACGCTTCCCGGTTGTCCGGCCTTCGTTCAGCTCAAAATCTTCAAAGAATTTTTTAATGGTTTTGGTAGTTGCAATTGTCTTATTCATCTTTTTCCTATTAACCGGGCGTTCGTGTTCAGGCTGGTCGTCTGGATTGATGGTGAAATGATCGAATGAAGATGAAGGAAATTAATTTCTCACATGGCATTGATCAGAACATACACAATCGCTTTGACCGGTCTTTTATGTGTTTAAAACCCGGTTTTTCAAAGTAGAAAATTAGTTCGGATGCTAAGGGGATTCAATGCTAAGTTTTACTATAATGATGGAATATTTTACTGCCCTTTTTAAAGATAAGCCGCTATAAGAAAGCGGCTTCTTAGTTACTTAATCGATAAATAAACAGAGCTTTTTATTTGTTTATTTAATACCAAATTTCTTTAATGACTATCTATAGTTAGGCACCTTTCTTGACTTCATCTCCCTTTTTCAACTCTTCCTTCAATTCTTCTTTTTTTGCATTGTAAGTTTTGAACAGTTCTGCCGTAAATACTATTTTTAATTCATCTTCTTTTGCTTTTTTGTCAGCCTTGAGTAATTGTAGGTGGTGGATGAAGCGATTTTTCATTTTGTGCCCCGCTATGAGCAGAAGGGAAAAATAATAAAGTTACAAGCACTAAGTGTTTAATGGTATGTTTCATAATACTTGATTTTTATGATTGATAAATTTTCATTCTGGTACTGATTTATTTTATCAACTTCTCTACATCCGGCGGTGTTAGAGTTTGATTTTCTGAATCTGCAGGCATTGACCAGTATAATATCTCATTTTCTTTGCCATTTGTTTTTCTAGTCATCTCATCGAGCATCAGCCTGGTATTTACAGCTGACATACCCCATACGGCAGCTTCTATGCCACGACTATGAATTTCCTGTTCCTGTATATTGGCGGGTTTATAAACCCTCTCTTTTTGTATTGAAGCTGTTGCATCGTTTGTGGAAGACGATGTATTGTTTGAAGGTTGATTGCATGATATTAATATCATACAGATGATGACCGGAGTGACAATTAATGTGATAATTATTTTTTTCATTTTTTAAACTACTTTTTATGTTTCACTTATAGTTTGCCATCTCAATAACTAGTGGTTGTCAGGTTCCATTAATGATCGCTTCCTGTCCCAATAAGCACGGATATACAAGAAGAAATTAAAGCATAATTATTAAATAACCGACTTGTTGTCCTTTGTCTCATGGTCAGTATCGACTATAACCATGACAGGGCAATCATTCTATTTCAACTCCTGTGGCTCCGGGAATTTCCAGGTATCATCCATAATCTCTTTGTGTGGTCGGTATAAACGAACGAGATAATTCCATCCATTTACAATAGGAATGCAGTTAGGTGTTTTGCCGTCACAGCCGCCAAACTGAATATCCACCGAACCATCCTTGTTTTTCTTAGATGTTATACTGTTGAGGTTATAAACACCTAAGTCATTCTTTTCAAAATATCCCTTCGCATTGTACATAGCCACCGACCAAAAAGCATCTACCGGCACATTAGCTGGTACGTGCAGTTTATGTTTGGTAATACCATCGTTCTTTGCAGGTGTAAAATTTTTATACACTGCTACTGATGAAGGATTGCCTCCCCAGCCCGAAGCAGTGCCAACAAGGTGCTTTGCCGGGTCTACCTGGTCTTTTGTACCGAAAGCACCATTGAAATCAATCATATTCTTTGATACAATTAATAAAGAATCACGTATCCTGTTCTGACTAACACTATCCCAAACCGGAAGTTCGAGTTTACCGGGGCCACCCGGCTGATTTACTGTTACAGCATCCTGCAAATCGTGAGCTTGTTTCATATCTTTTGGATCATTAGGATCAACAAATAGACGCAAAGCCACCAACGCATAGCGGGTGCCTACATTTTCCTTTGTAAGTGTATAAGTACCGCCTCCAAATTCTGCAATGGGATTATAGTGATCCTGGGTTACTACCAGTATGGAAAAAAAACGTTTTCCCGGATCGGGTATGATGATCGTTGCCGGCCCGGCATCAAGGTCAAACAACACTGATGATACGAGCACATCCCGGTTATAACGTATCACGGGCTGATTATCCACGGAAGCTATCTCCCTGTCATGAATGATTTTTCCCAGCGAACTGCCAGGTTTTTTAAGTACACCAGCGAAATACATATCAGATTCTGCCCGGACAAAGTTGTCCGCTGTTACTATTACTCCATTTTGATTCTTTGAATCATCCATTGCAGGTTCTTTGTTATCAGAAGCATTATTACAGGCAATGAAAAACACGACTACTGTAATTGCAGATAATGCTATTTTCATGATTGTATATTTTTAAAATTTATATTGCGATAACTTTATTATTTACTTCACTTCTTCCACATCATCCATCTTCCACGTTTTATCAAAGAAACCATTCTCAGGTCCATAGAATCGGGCAAGCAATTCAAACTTTCCTTTTGCATCAGTTGGTACCCAGTTCGATTCTTTACCAGCAGGTGCTTTGGCACCAAAATAGATATCGACAGAACCATCGGCATTTTTTTGCAAGCCTGCTGTATTAGATGACCGGCTGGAATGTGCCATACCTTTAATGAGTGCATGTGTTTGGCGGTCGTATGCAGTAACCGACCAGTATAATTTTACCGGAACATTGGGCGGCAAATGCAGTTGATAAGTCTTTGATCCGTCAAGTGCATTTTCATTTTTGTCCTTGATGGTCATCAGGTAGTATTGTCCTGAGCCAAGATGTTTGGTGCTGAAATAGGCCATGGTATAAGCAACGCCGCGGCTGTCAGTGGGGTAATAGTTTGGGTCCGGGTAATTTGCCATCAGGGCTTCCATAAATTTAATGTCAACTGGTAATAACCAATGAGTCCTCTCGTAGAAGGAAGTCTGTTTGAATATCTCTTCATATTTTTCATCCAGCCATTTACCTGCATCAATGACAGCCGCATTCAATATTTCTTTTGTTCTTTCATCGGGATTGAAAGGTTTTCCTTTTTCAATTCCAATTGTCCTTAACTGATCTGTCATCGCCATATCACGGGTAAGCCAGGGTTCCCGTTGCACAAAACTGTTCAATGCTTCGAAGAAATGTAAGTTATAAGGAATGACATTGCTAAAAGGAGTTTGCAGCAGATCAATATATTTTACCTGCGGATTGTCTCTTTCTGCATAGGGATAAATTTTTACTTTCTTACCGTATTCAACAGCTCTTGCAAGATCTTCTTTACTCCCATCAGTAAGATTGGAACG
The DNA here is from genome assembly GCA_036376375.1 of Chitinophagaceae bacterium. GTDB lineage: Bacteria > Bacteroidota > Bacteroidia > Chitinophagales > Chitinophagaceae > VBAS01. The sequence goes on along the minus strand of DASVAM010000395.1, from coordinate 2,558 downwards.
GAGAATAACGAACCCGGTATAGATGGAGGAAGGCATAGGAATATAACGTGCGGGAATTTTGTCTTTATAACCTGGGGGAAGAATAAGATACTTACCGCCTTTACCTTTATCAACACCGGCAGGACCTACATCTTCAATCGCAGTCTGCCAGGCATCATCAATAGAACCTGTGATGGATGATACCCCTTCGGCTGCAGGAATTTCCAGCACCACGGGTCCCTTGCGTGTATCATAATACGGGTTAACGTAAATCACATCCGGGTTGGGTGTAAGTGTTTGATTCTTGTCGTTCACACGCCCCGACCAATATACCACCTGGTTATAATCACAGTTTGCATGCAGAAGACTTTCATGCATCAACTCCGAATTTACGGCAGGCATACCCCATACTACAGCATTAAAAGCACGGCTGTAAATGGCCTGCTCATTGGTGTTTGCTGGTTTGAATAATGCGGTTGCTTCGTCTGATGTTTTTGAAGATTCTGCTAAAGTATTTGTTTGGGAAGTTTGGTTACATGCGGCTATCATTGTAACCAAAATAAAAACAAAACATATTTTTTTCATGATCGTTGGTTTAAAAATGCATGATTGATTTTGTACTCAATTTTGTAATCGTAAAATTTGAGACCTAAATGATCTAATTTTTTCAACTTCAATCATAAGTTCACTTTGCAAATATTTCCTTCCAATCGTTTTTCATGTTAACTACATGCCATTTATTCTTTGCAGCTGCATTCAATGAAGCATTTGTTTTTTCCTGGTAATAAAATTCTCTTGTTGAATTCTCATGATTTACGATCATTATTTCCTGCCATTGGCTCGTTTTAATTTTTTTCAAAAGGATAAATCACTTTCCAGTCGTTCTTCATATCAGCTATGGCCCATTTTTTTGCAACGGCCACATCCCATCCTTTATCAAATTGGCCGATATGTGATTTCCTGTCGTAGGCCCATTCTCTTGTCGAATCAGTATGGTGCACATACAATTCAAAGTTTTTGTATTTGTTGGAAGCAGCCCATTGCAGCATCTGCAGATCCCCATCTGAATTGCCAGCGGCGAAAACCGGTTTCCGGCCAATATACTTTTGAATCGCAACTGGTTTACCCTCTTTATCGTCAAAAAAATCCAGTTCAGCCAATTTTATGATCCTTGGATCGCCTTTATTGTAATCATATTTGGATTTTATACTGCTGCCTATTATTTGGTCTTTAGGTATACCATATACATCTTCCGCCCAGGCACGCATAAATTCAATGCCGCCACCCGAAACAATAAAAACTTTAAAATCATTAGCCTGTAAATATTTAACAAGTTCCAGCATTGGTTGAAACACCAGTTCCTTGTACAATTTTTTCTTTACCGGGTTTTTAGCAGTATCTATCCATCGGCTGATCGTAGACTCAAACTGATCTGTCGTCATACCAGCATGGCTACTGGCGACTATCTGCAACAGTCCTTTTTCTCCCTGTTTCATCAATTCCTCCATATTGTTATCCAGTACTGATTTATACGGTTGCTTATTATTCCAATCAGGATGTTGTGGCGCCATGGCTTTAACCTGGTCGATTGAATAAAATAGCTGGAAGTAAAGGGGCTGTTCACTCCATAACGTTCCATCGTTATCAAATGTGGCGATGCGATCAGCAACAGGGATAAAATTTTTGCCTGTGCTGTCCGTTACATCTTTTACGTAAGCAATAATAGATTGTTTCAATGAGCCGTCATTCCAGGATGGCAGGGGATCGGTATTAACAGTTTCTGCGATGGGTGTATTAGTTGCGGGCTGGTCCTGGCAACTGGGAAAAAGAATTACCGCAATCATAAGTGATAACACGGCTTGTTGAATTTGGAATTTCATTAAGTATTGTTTTTGTTAGAAGATTTTTCTTTTTAATTACCAGCGGTCATTTGATTTGATGACCACTGGTAGTTATAAGTTGATCTGGTAGTGCGGGTTTTGCCAGTGGCTTGACCTGGATTCATTGCAGGTTGGTTACCTGTCGGCAGCACCTTGCTGCAGTTTTTCTAATGCAGCATCAATACTGAAGCTTCCGGGTTTCTGACTTGGCGGAAATTCTTTGAATGTAGAGAGAAACTTTCCTACATATTCCTGGGCAGGTACAAGCAGGAAGAGCCGGTCTACACGCCAATGTGCATAGTCCATCGCTTCATGGTCTGCAATTTCAAAAGGATCCGACCGCAGGTTGAATATTTTAGGAAGACGCAGCGGGACGAAAGGATCCTGCCATACGTCGAGTCCTTCTGCTCTTTGTTCGGCAAATACAATTTTCCATTGGTTGTAACGCAGCCCTACCAGGGAACCATCATCATTGAAGTAAAAAAATTCATGACGAGGACTTGCTGTTTTACCTGAAAGTGCATCAGTAATGTTGTAACCATCGATGTGCACTTTAAAGGTTCTACTTCCCACTTTCATTCCTTTCAGAAGCTGGTCCTTCACATTCGGCGCTCCTGCCGCTGCCAGCAAAGTCGGTAACATATCTTCATGGGCAAAAATTTCATTGTTGATGGTTCCTGGTTTAATAACGCCGGGCCA
>DASVAM010000382.1:0-22340 GCA_036376375.1 Chitinophagaceae bacterium | reverse complement strand
TCAATATTAAATAAGTGATACTGCGTTTTCGGTGGTTCGCCGGCGACAATTTGTTTTAGCTCTTCAATATCTTCTTTCGTGACCCTGTGAAAAAGCAGGTCAGCCATTCCTATTTCCAATACCAGCCTTATCTCAAAAATCTCTTTTAATGTATCCTGGTCAAGTATGTGAGGATTCATGCTCTTACCCATGATGCCAAAAAGATCAGGACTTGTGATCACCGCTCCTTTTTTCTTTTTAGATTCGATAAGACCCATCATGCGCAATCTTAATAATGCTTCTCTTATAACGGTGCGACTCACACCCAATACACTGGCTAGTTCAATCTCTTTCGGAATCGCATCGCCTACCTTGAGTTTTCTTTGCTGTAATAACTCCACCAAACTACTTTCCACCCTGTCAACCAGGGAACTTGTGTCCACAGATCTAAGTGTATCTTTTATTGAGACCGGATCCATTTTATGTAGGATTTAATATGATTTTCAAATTTAGCTTTTACACGTTAAGCGGCCCAACTGTCTTTACGCAAACGTTTTACCTCTTTTTTAAAAAAATCATTGCCGTAACAAAAATACTCCTAATTTTGTTATGTCATACATAATACATAATTAAAATTGCCAGTTATGAAATCTGCTGTTTCGAAGCTTTGGTTACTTATCGCCTTCCTTCTCTGTTCTGCCACGGCCTGGTCGCAAGTAAAGAAAATCTCGGGCAGGATCACGGACGAAGAAAATAAACCACTCAGTGGTGTTAGTATCTTGGTAAAAGGCAAGACCACAGGTACACAAACCAGCGCCTCAGGTGAATATTCCATCGAGGCATCAGAAGGTGATGTGCTCGTATTTTCCCACACCAGTTTTACTGCGCAGGAAATTACAGTCGGTGCATCCGACGTGATTGATGTTTCATTAAAGGCGGAAGCTGCCGGTTTGGGTGAAGTGGTCGTAGTTGGTTACGGAACTCAGTCGCGCCGCAACATCACCAGCTCGATCGCTAAACTTGATAAACAGGTTTTGGCAAATGCTCCACGATCCAATGTGGGTACTGCCCTACAGGGAACTGTTTCGGGATTAAGAGTTGTAAACACATCAGGCACTCCCGGCGCTACACCCTATATGTTATTACGTGGTGGCGCTTCCATCAACAGCCCTCAGGCACCGCTTGTCGTTGTGGACGGGATCATCAGGGCATTTAATGATATCCCTTCCCAGGATATTGCTTCCATAGAATTATTGAAAGATGCCGCCGCAACTGCTATCTATGGAGCAAGAGCTAATAACGGCGTTATTCTGATCACCACCAACCAGGCAAGAGCCGGTTCTGCGCAAATAACTTATAAGTATACGTATGGACATAATGAAAGACGCGATAACTATAATTATCTGAATGCAAAAGATTTTATTTACCTGAACAGGCTGGGAAACTTGAATTCACAGGTTAACCTCGCTACCGTAAATACTAGAAGAGGCTATGGCCTGGTAACTACGCCGGCAGACCTAGCCAGTTTTGATATCAGGGCCTATGGTCCGACCACCTCACATCTTTTGCAAATGGGATGGGATACGGTAGGTGATCCTTATGGCGGCACGATCATCTTCAAGGATCATAGTGGCGAGATTGAGGACCTGGTTTTCCGGAATACAAATACACACGATCACTATGTGAATGTAATGGGTGGGAATGATCGCGGAAAATATTATGGCAGTTTTGATTATTACAAAGAAGACGGTGTGATCGTTGGTTCAAGCTATCAACGTTATTCGGGCGATATCAATGGCGCTTATAAAATAAAACCCAATCTTGAAATTAGCAGTGGCGCCACTTTTTCCACTTCGTCCCAACTCGGTACAATAACATCTGAAATAAATACCCTTTACCGGAATCTTGCCATATGGCCGACATTTAATCCCTGGCTTGATTCCGCCAAAACAAAACCAAATCCCGGCAACGGGATCGCCGATGGAAATCCTCTGTACTGGATTGGCAAACTGGAACGGGTAAACGAAGTAAACAGGATCACAGGGAATGCTTCGGTGAAATATGATGTCAAACAAGTTCCCGGTCTATCCTTGAAAGCGGGCGCCTATGCCTATTTATTTGAATCATTGAACCAATCCTTTCAGAATGCGACGCAAACCTATACACAGATGTTTGCAACGCCACCTACATTCAGCACGGCGAGAGATGCAATCATGTCGTTCTCAAGGACCTTCCAAACGCAATATAATTTGATTGCTAACTATGGTAAGACTTTTTGGGAAAACCATAACGTTAGCGCCATGCTTGGCGCCGAATATTTCGGGCAAAAAAATACGTCCATGCAGGTCCATGGACAAAACGCTCCCACAGATGATATACCAACTCCAAATGCTTCAACGACGTTTGCCAGCGGTAATAACACCGGCCTGAAATCAGAATTCCGCCTGCTTTCACATTTCGGCAGACTTAATTATGATTATGATCAGCGCTTCCTCGTAACCCTGGTGTACCGGTCTGATGCTACTTCCAGTCTTTCGGAAGAGAACCGCACAGGATTTTTTCCCGGCATGTCGGCCGGGTGGAATATCCATCGCGAGAAATTTTACCAAGGCAGCTTTCTTTCAAAACATATTTCGACACTTAAACCAAGGATCAGTTATGGTGTAAATGGAAATATCGCCGGTATTGGCAATTATGATGTGCAGGGCGTCTACAGTTCGCAGGGAAATTATAATGGCATCGGGGGATTTTTAAATACCGGTATCATCAACAGCGATCTGAGATGGGAAAAAAGTAAAACAACAGATGTCGGAATTGATATTGGTTTATTACGAAACAAAGTGACGATCATCTTTGACTATTTTGACCGCAGAACAAGTGACCTGCTCACCGATCTCACACTTCCAAGTTATATTGGCTTCAACACCGTAAAAACCAACCTTGGCACTTTCCAGAATAAAGGGATCGAGCTAGCGGTAAATGCAAACATCCTTAAACTTCAAAACGGATTCACCTGGGATATCGGAGCCAATGCCACTCATATTAAGAATAAGATCCTGGAACTTCCATTTAATGGTAATCCTAATAACCGCCAGGGTGGATTGCAGGTCTTTGATCCCAAAACAGGACAGGTGGTATGGGTAGGTGGTTTGCAGGAAGGACAACCACTGGGTGCGATTTATGGATATCAGCAGGTTTCTATTTTTAGTGATGCTGCTGAAGTGGTGAAGATCGCCAATACAAGAATTGATCTTGTAGGAAATATCAGCGGTCCAGGTTCAACATTTGGTGCCGGCAAGATCACCGCCGGTGATGTAAACTGGTTGGATGTCGACAAGAATGACACGATCGATTCACGAGACCAGGTTTATCTCGGGAATATCAATCCCGACTGGACCGGCGGGTTTACGACAACACTCTCTTTCAAAAACTTTTCTCTGTATTCACAATTTGAATTCGCACTCGGTCATACGATCTACAACGACCTGGTGGCAAGAACGCTTGGTCAATACCAGGGCACGTTTAACTTCATCGACTGGCAGAAAGATGCATGGTCACCAACCAATCCAAATTCCGATATTTCAAAAGTTTATTATGCCGACCAGTTAGCTGCCCCATCGGGAAAGAAAAACTACACGAGGGGTAATAATGCAAACCAGGTGCTAAACAGTAACAATTCACGCTATTATGAAAAAGGAGATTACCTGGCTTGCAGGGAGATCACTTTGTCATACCAGTTCACGAGATCACTTTTATCGAAGACAAAAGTGCTGTCGCAGGCAAGGGTCTATGCCAGCATGAACAATTGGTTTTATATAACCAGTTTCAGCGGCGCATCGCCTGAATCACCTGTCAATGGTATTTATGCAGGTACCTATCCAACACCAAAATCAGTAGTGCTCGGCGTGCAGATCACTTTCTAAACAACTAAAAGAAATTATTATGAAAAATAAAATAATAAAACTTGTTGCCGGGCTCTCCGTAATCATCGTCGTTAGCTCCTGCCAAAAAAAGCTGGACCTCTCACCGGTCAGTAGTATCAGCGATGCGAGCTATTGGGAAACTCCCGACCAGTTTGATGCATTTGTTGCCGGTCTTCATGCCCGTTTCAGAAGTCATAATGCGGCTTTTCAGTCTCTTGGCGAAATGAGAGCTGATATTTTTGGAACCGAACCCGGTTATCCCAATTATCCCGGCACATTCACCGGCGAGGCCACACAGGGTGTCGAAAGGTTATGGCTTCAAAACCTCAACCTTGACAATCCCGGCGTCAGCAATTTCGGTGGATTCTATAGTAACATTGTTCAGCTGAACCTGCTCCTTGATAAATTGAACAATTCGGATGTTGTGACCGCTGCGAATAAGAATTATTATAATGGCATTGCCCACGGCATGCGTGCTTATTATTATTTCCAGCTGACAAGAGCCTGGGGCAACGTGGTAATTATAACCGACCCGGTTTATTCGATCGATATTTCAAACCTAGCGAAAGCCGCTTCACCTGCTGAAGAGGTGATGGCGCTGATAAAAAGTGATATTGATAAATCACTCGCTGCATTTGGCTCGGATTATTCATTCAGAAATACAAAATCTTATTGGAGCAAGGCAGCTACACTGATGCTGAAAGCTGAAGTGAATTTATGGACAGCTCATAGAGGCGGCGGCAATGCAGATGCTTCAGCGGCGCTTGCTGCACTCACCGATATTCAAACAAATGTGGCCAGCCTTTCATTGCAGGCGAATTATACAAATGTGTTTTCAACTACAGCCAGGGGCAACAGCGAGATCATATTTGCCAGTCGCTACCAGTTAAATGAATCCACGCAAGCTTATGTTCCCACGAGTTTCACTCCACAGACAAGCCTGATCGTGAATTTTCATGATTCTGTCGGGGCAAGACAATTTACAAGCACCGTTGATAATTGGGGCGGATTGTTAAGAGCTTCCGTTAAGGTTAGTACATTCAGAAAATTCAATGATCTCGACAGCAGGAAATGGGCTTCAGTACAGCCGGCTTATAGCAAATCGGGCGCTAATTATGTAATGGCGGGAACTTTTGTCAAAAAGTTTGCTGGCGAACAAAATGCCGGCACCAGGGTTTATACAAATGATTTCCCGATCTATCGCTATGCCGACCTGTTGTTACTGATTGCGGAAGCAAAAGTACTCCTGGGTCAAAGCCCGGCAACTGAGATCAACCTTGTCAGGGCAAGGGCCTATGGTACAAACTATGTGGCAGGAACGCATGGGTTCCCGAATCAAACCATTGATGCCGACGCAAAAAAAGCAATCCTGCAGGAGCGGCTATTTGAATTTGTATTCGAAGGAAAAAGATGGCATGACTTGCGGAGATTCGGCGACAGCTATGTTTTTGAAAACACCACGGTGCTGCCAACAGAAGCTTATAAAATGCTCTGGCCAATTGACAGAAACTCGTTGACCAATAACAGGGCGCTGGAACAAACACCCGGTTATCCAAGATTTTAATTTCTTTTCTTAATGCAAGCAGACACCGGGGATAGTCTTATTCCTGGTCTTCTTAAACAAATTAAATAACGAATTCAACACGATATATGAAAATTCGGCATTTAGAAGGATTGATCGCGGCTCCTTTTACGCCTATGCATGTTGATGGCTCATTAAACCTTGAATTGATCCCGGCCTACTATCGCATGTTGAAGCTGAATGGAGTCAACGGCGCTTTTATTTGTGGCTCGACCGGTGAAGGCGTGTCAATGACCGCAAAAGAAAAAATGGCTGTTGCGGAAGCATGGGCGGGTTGTTCAAAGGGAGACACAGATTTCAAAGTGATGACCTTGCTGGGTGGAACAAGCATTACCGATTGCAAGGAGCTGGCAAAACACGCTGATTCGATCGGTCTTTACGGAATTTCATTCACTGCACCTTTTTATTTTGAACCGGTCGATGTAAGTATGCTTGCCAAAGCTTGCATAGCTGTTGCAGAGTCGGTTCCGCATCTTCCTTTTTATTATTATCATATTCCCGTGCTTACAGGTGTAAATTTCCCCATGATCGGTCTGTTAAAAGAAATTCATGGAAGGCTTCCAAATTTTGCCGGTGTGAAATACACGCATGAAGATTTTATGGATTTTCTTTCCTGTCTGCATTTTGCCGATGGGAAATATGATATGCTTTGGGGAAGAGATGAAAATATGTTACCGGCTCTGTCCATTGGCGCAAAGGGTGCGGTTGGGAGCACATTCAATTATGCAGCTCCCCTCTATCATCAATTAATGAGTGCATTTAATGAGGGCGATTTGGAAGAAGCCGGTCTGTTCCAGCAACAATCCATTGAAATGATCCGCCTGCTTGGAAAATATGGCGGTATTGCAACGGGGAAAGCATATATGAAACTGATCGGGTTGGATTGTGGCGAGTTCCGCTTACCGGTAAAGAATATGAGCTCGTCTGAATTCGAATCCTTTAAAAAAGATGTAATGGCTTTGGGATTTGATAACTTTAAATCACAGTTGCCACAAACGGTAAGGGCATGATTACAACTCAATGATCAGACAATTCTTTATTCATTTTTTCTTTTTGTTTAGCTTGTTTTATAGTAAACCGATACCGGCACAGGACTCTTTGCACATTCAGTGGTCGACTGCAACCGAATTACCGGCAGTACCTGCTTCAACGAAACACCCGGGTCTTGCCGGCGCATTTATCGGAATTCATAACGATGTGTTATTGATCGCTGGCGGGGCAAACTTTCCCAACAGAATGCCATGGGAAGGAGGGAAAAAAGTCTATCATGATAAGGTCTATGTACTTCAAAAAGATAAGTCAGGTAAACTTGTTTGGATGGATAGTGGAAAATCCAAATTGAATACATCAATTGCTTATGGTGCCAGTGCCAGCACTGAGCATGGCGTGGTATGCATCGGCGGGGAAAATGAACATGGGCTTTCAAAAGATGTTGTTTTATTGCAATGGATTCCCGGCGCAAGAAAAGTGAGTATCAAAAGTTTGCCACCACTTCCAATCGCCATTACAAACGCCTCCGTCGTTGCGAACGGGAGAAATATTTATGCAGCGGGAGGAGAAACAGCCAATGGAGTTTCCGATAAATTATTCTCTCTGGATCTTCATAAGTCAACAGCAGGCTGGAAGGAACTGCCGCCTGTTCCGAAGCCTCTGTCACATGCGGTGATGGTTTTGCAATCGAATGGTCTGAGCGAAAATATTTACCTGGTAGGTGGCCGGAGGAAAACTCTAAAGGGTATAAGCGAATTTTATAACTCCGTATTTGAGTATGATATAAACAAGAATGAATGGAAGGAAAAAGCGGCCTTGCCTTACGCACTGGCTGCCGGAACCGGTATTGCTGTCCAGGAAAACGGCATACTTGTTTTTGGTGGAGATAAGGGAGAGACATTTCGTAAAACCGAAGAGCTGGTCACGCTGATAAATTCAGAAAAAGATGATAAAAAGAAGAAAGATCTGACGCTACAAAAAAATCGCTTGCAGGCGACGCATCCGGGTTTTAGCAACGAAGTATTAATTTATAACACCAAACAAGATGAGTGGAAGGTGTTTGGAAAAATTCCATTTCCTGTAGCAGCTACAACAACCGCGGTTAAATGGAATAATGTTGTAATTATTCCAAGTGGTGAACTAAAGGCTGGTGTCCGCACGCCGGATATCCTGGTCGGCAAATTCAACAACAAGAGTAAATGACAAATTGGAAGAAATATCCGTGGATGGTTGTTGGCCTTTTGTGGGTGGTGGCGTTACTGAACTATATGGACCGCCAAATGCTGTCAACCATGAAGCCTGCGATGATGGTTGATATTCCACAACTCCAATCCGCCACAAACTTTGGTTACCTGATGGCCATTTTTCTCTGGATCTATGGCTTTATGAGTCCATTATCCGGCATGATCGCAGACAGGCTCAACAGGAAATGGCTGATCGTTGGAAGTTTATTTGTATGGAGCGCGGTTACATTCATCATGGGATATGCTACTACATTTAACCAGCTATATTGGTTAAGGGCCTTAATGGGAGTTAGCGAGGCATTATATATCCCTGCTGGTTTATCATTGATCACGGACTATCATCGTGACAAGACAAGATCATTGGCAGTCGGAATTCATATGACCGGATTGTATATGGGCCAGGCGCTGGGTGGATTCGGTGCTACGATCGCTGCTGAGTTTTCATGGCAGCAAACATTTCACTCCTTTGGTATTATCGGGATCATCTATTCTGTTGTTCTGATCATGTTCTTACGAGAAAAAAGAGTTGCTGATGAAATAAAAATGAAGAGTAATAATGTTCAGCTAAAACCATCTCTCTTCAAAGGGTTGGGAATTTTATTTACCAATATATCTTTTTGGATCATTCTTTTCTACTTCGCTGTGCCAAGTTTACCAGGATGGGCAACAAAAAATTGGTTGCCTACTCTTTTTTCTGAAAATCTAAATATCGATATGTCGAAAGCAGGACCACTTTCAACGATCACGATAGCTGCTTCCTCTTTCCTTGGAGTTGTCTTCGGTGGGATTTTATCTGACAAGTGGGTGCAAAAGAATATTCGCGGAAGAATTTATACTAGTGCCATTGGACTAGGCCTCACTATTCCATCATTATTGTTGATCGGGTTTGGTCATTCATTATTTGCGGTTATCGGGGCTGCTTTTTGTTTTGGTTTTGGTTACGGCATGTTCGATGCGAACAATATGCCGATACTCTGCCAATTCGTTTCGTCAAAATATCGTGCAACAGCATATGGGTTCATGAACATGATCGGCGTATTTGCCGGTGCATTCATCACCGACTGGTTAGGCAAATCAACCGATGCAGGAAATTTGGGAAAAGACTTTGCGATGTTGGCTGCTATCGTTGTCGTGGCTTTGATAATCCAGCTTTCATTTCTCCGCCCAAAAAATAACGAATTTAGTGAAGCATAAAATTATTATTCCATGAAAAAGGTCTATTTATTTTTTTTACTCCTTGTTGTCTTTATCGGCATCTGTAGTTTTGATTGGTCAAGAAAATTCTCTCAAAGATTACCAGAAGAAATACTGGCTACTTCTTATGCGCCAACTGCGCCGGTATTAAGAGGGTTAATAGCTAACGCTGTTTTACGAATTGCAGTCTCTATACCTGAGGGTAGTACTGAACAACGTTATCAAATACTCCAATGCACAATAAATGCTGCAGCGATAAATAGTATTCAGAGAATTGATGTTTACCTCACAGGTGCAGAGCCATTTTCAACTAATAATCTTGTAGCATCTGCCAGTCCAACTTCAGTATCGTTTAGTATTCCCGTTGATTTGAATTTCAAAGCAGGCATTCAATTTATCTGGCTTAGCATTGCTTTAAAGAATGATGCAGACTTCAAAAATAAAATTGAATTAAACTGTACAAAAATTATTACTGAAGCAGGAAAAGTATTATTAGTAAAGAAGGACAATTCCATCTATACAAAGAGAATTGGTGTAGCAATAAGAAAAGCAGGCGATGATGCTGTAAACACTTATCGTATTCCTGGAATTATTCAAACAGATAAAGGAACCCTGATCGCAGTTTATGATATTCGTTATAATGACAGCAGAGATCTTCCCGGCAATATTGATGTAGGTATGAGCCGAAGTACCGATAACGGAAAATCATGGGAGCCAATGAAAGTGATTATGGACATGGGTGCACCACATGAAAATAATGGTATTGGTGATCCTGCTGTGTTGTTTGACCCTGTTACCAGGAAAATAGTTGTAGCTGCATTATGGAGCAAGGGCAATCGTTCTATTGCCGGTTCCCTTCCTGGTCTATCGCCTGATACCACCGGGCAGTTTGTACTGGTTAGCAGTTCAGATGACGGCCTTACATGGTCGGCGCCTAATTCAATTACACCTCAAACAAAAAACCCAGCCTGGCATTTATTCTTTAATGGTCCGGGAAATGGAATTGCAATGAAAGATGGTAAATTGGTTTTTGCTGCGCAATACTGGGACGAAAAAAAGATTCCTCATTCAACCATTATTTATAGCGACGATCACGGAACTTCATGGAAAGGAAAAATTGCAGGACCGAAATCAAACACAACAGAAAGTCAGGTAGTGGAAACTGCGCCTGGTACCCTTATGCTCAATATGCGTGACAACCGGGGAAGTTTCAGAAGCGTGGCTACAACGGCCAATATGGGTATATCATGGACTGAACATTCTACTTCTTACAATGCATTACCTGACCCTGTTTGTATGGGAAGTATCATAAAAGTAAAAGTAAACGTCAAAGGAGTGTTGAAAGACATTCTGTTTTTCAGTAACCCGGGTACTCAATCGGGGCGTTACAATATCACTATAAAAGCAAGCCTGGATTTGGGTCAAACATGGTTACCTGCCAATCAACTATTGATTGACCAGCGTCAGTGCTATGGATATTCTTGTTTAACAAGTATTGATGCTAATACGATCGGTCTTTTATATGAAGGCACAAAGGATTTATATTTTGTAAAAGTGCCCGTAAGCGAGATTATAAAATAATGGACGATGTATTCAAGAGAAGATTTGATTGCTTTAAAGGAATTTTATACAGACCAGTTGCTCAAAGAGACTGTTCCATTCTGGTTTCCCCGTTCGTTTGATGATGAGTACGGTGGCTTTTTGCTGATGCGTGACGCAGATGGTTCTTTGATTGATGATGACAAAGCTGTCTGGATACAAGGCAGAGCAACATGGCTGCTTTCCACCTTATACAATACAGTTGAAAGAAAACAGGAATGGCTGGATGGCGCTAAACTGGGATATGATTTTTTAAATAAGCATTGCTTCGATACAGATGGGCAAATGTTTTTTCATGTGACCAGAGATGGAAGACCAATCCGCAAGCGGAGGTATTTTTTTTCTGAAACCTTTTATGTGATCGCCTCTGCAGCCTATGCCAAAGCAAGTGGTGATGAACAAGCTGCAGCAAAGGCAAGAAGAATTTTTGGAAAATGTATTGAATATGCAACTGTGCCAGGATTATTAGAGCCTAAGTTTACCAATACCAGACCCTCAAAAGGAATCGGTGTACCAATGATAATGATCAATACGGCTCAACAATTAAGAGAGACTATCGGCGATAATCGTTGCGATCAATGGATAACAAAATGGATAGATGAGATTGAAAAGGATTTTGTAAAAGATAACATTAAGTGTGTGATGGAACAGGTTGCACCTGATGGAAGCATCATCGATCATATTGACGGACGTACCCTCAATCCCGGCCATGCCATTGAAGGTGCCTGGTTCATTTTGCATGAAGCAAAGCATCACAATAATGATCAACGTTTAATTGAAATAGCTTGTAAGATGATTGACTATATGTGGGAACGCGGATGGGATAAAGAATACGAGGGCATTCTTTATTTCCGGGATGTGTACAATAAGCCGGTGCAGGAATACTGGCAGGACATGAAATTCTGGTGGCCGCATAATGAAGTGATCATTGCCACATTGCTTGCTTATTTGATGACAGGGAAAGAAAAATATGCTAAGTGGCATAAGATGGTGCATGATTATTCTTACTCACATTTTCATGATAAAAAAAATGGTGAATGGTTCGGTTATCTTCATCGTGATGGTTCAATTGCCCAAACGGCAAAAGGAAATTTATTCAAAGGTCCTTTTCATTTGCCAAGACAGGAATGGTATTGTGTGCAGATATTAAATGAATATCTCAAATAAAACAGATGCGAGCTGCTTTTGTTATTTTCCTTCTGCTTCCCTTTAGTATTACTGCTCAAGTACAACTTGCAAAAATATTTTCGGATAACATGGTCTTTCAAAGAGACCAGCCAATTCATATTTGGGGAAATGCAGTTCCGGGTAAAACAATTGTTGTTTCATTTGGGAAAGAAAGTAAATCACTTAAAGTAAACCCTGACTCAACATGGCATATTCATTTAAATAAGCAGAAAGCAAATGTGGATCCCCAAGTGCTAAACATTTTTTGTGGAAGCGAAAAGATCTCATTGCAGAATACACTTATTGGTGATGTTTGGGTTTGTATCGGCCAAAGCAATATGGAATGGCCCATGATGAAAGAAATGCATTTCAAGGAAGAAATAAATAACAGCCATCAACCCTTGCTCCGGTTTTACAATCCAGCTTATACCGGTAAAAATATTTTCGGTACTACGTTTACAGATTCAGTTATACAAAGATTAAACAAGGAAAGATTTTATGAAGGTGAGTGGCAGCAAAGTGATAGCAATACCGTTAAAACCATGAGTGCTGTTGCCTATTATTTTGGAAAAGAGATTGCGGGTAAAGTAAAAGTCCCCGTTGGTTTGATCAACCTTTCAATTGGCGGTGCTCCGTTGGAAACATTTATTGATAAAGAAGTATTAAAGAACAATCAGCAATTTTCAGCAAAAGTAAATGGTGATTGGTTGAATAATGAAGCATTGCCCGTTTGGATAAGAGAAAGGGGAAGACAGAATTTGGGAGCAATTTGGAATGTTGAAGCTGATGAATACGGAAAAAATCATGCATTCAAACCAGGCTTTGCTTATTCAGGCGGAATAGAACAAATCATTCCAATGCCTGTAAAAGGAATTCTTTGTTACCAGGGCGAAAGCAATGCACAGGAAATAGAAAGAGTGAATGAATATGCGGCATTGTCAACATTGATGATTGATGACTATAGAAGAAAGTGGGAGCAACCGCAATTGCCTTTTTACTTTGTCCAGTTGTCTTCCATTGATACAACAAAATATAAAGGACAACTCTGGCCTGAATTCAGAAATGAACAATTGAAAATGTTGGAATTAATTCCAAATAGCGGCATGGCGGTTTGCAGTGACATTGGCGCAAAAGATGATGTGCATCCAACCAACAAAAAAGATGTTGGTGAAAGATTGGCAAGATGGGCATTGAATAGAACTTATAAACAAAATATTGTCCCTTCTGGTCCATTACCAATGGGCGCAAAATATGAGAAGGGTAAGGTGATCATTTCTTTTCAATACATGGCAAAGGCATTGAAAACGGTGGATGGCGACAAACTGAAAGGACTTTCTTTAAATGGTAAAACAGATGTTGAAGCGGTTATCAGAGGTACCACAATATTGATCTTTACAAAGACAAAACCAGCATATGTCTTTTATGGATGGAAACCTTTTAGTGATGGTAACCTTGTGAATTCTGAAAATCTTCCAGCATCAACATTCAAAATAAAAGTGCAATGAAAAAGTTATTCGTCCTTTTATTTTTGTACTCAGTCGTTATAAAAATTAATGGACAGGTTGCTCTTCCTGTTTATCCTGATTCAATTTTCTCAACTTACTATCATCAGCGCTGGTCTTTATTTAAGTCCCTTCCACAAACAAAAGATGATATAATTTTTATCGGGAATAGTATTACAGATGGCGGTGAATGGAGTGAGTTATTTCATGACTTGCATCTTAAAAACCGTGGCATAAGTGGTGATATTTCGGCTGGAGTTCTTAAAAGAATGGATGAGGTGGTAAAAAGAAAACCCGCCAAAGTTTTTCTAATGATTGGAGTGAATGACTTGGCAAGAGGAATTCTGCCGGACAGTGTAGTGAAAAATATCATACTGATTGCCGGCTATCTGAAAGAGCAAAGCCCCGCAACTAAATTATTTGTGCAAAGTATTTTACCTGTCAATGATGTTTATAAAATGTTTGGCGGTCATACCAGCAAGGGGAACCAGATAAACCAGGTAAATGAACTCCTGGGACGAAGTGCCGCTAAATATCGTTTCACTTTTATTGATTTGTATTCCTCCTTCTGCAACGAAGCAGGAAAATTAAAACCTGAATTTAGCAATGACGGTTTGCACCTGAAAGCAGAAGGGTATTTATTATGGAAGCATCTTGTATTTCCTTATGTTTACGACCTCGAGGCTAAGCCTTCCTTACTGCCCATACCACAGCAGTTGAAATGGGATACCGGGCATTTTAAGTTATATAATAGTACAACAATAGTGATAGGAAATGATAGCTTGTACAATGAGGCAAGCCGGTTGCAGAAATATTTAACTGAGAAAGGCTGGCAGTATGCCATAACCAACAAAGAAAAAAATAAGGAACAATTTATTGAGTTGAGGATTGAAAAAATAAATTCTCCATCGCTTCCTGCTGAAGCATACAAGCTTGAAGTAAGCAAAGAAAAAATCTTAATTACTGCAAATACAACACATGGCATTTTCAACGGAATACAAACTTTGAGACAACTAATGCGTGATGGACTGATTGATGCCTGTAAAATCACTGATTGGCCGGCATTTTCATGGAGAGGATACATGATTGATGTGGGGAGAAATTATATGTCGGTGGCATCACTGAAGCAACAGATAGAAGTGATGAGCCAATACAAGCTGAATGTTTTTCATTTTCATGCCACAGAAGATATAGCATGGCGTATTGCCATTAAGCGATACCCGCAATTGACGGCACCTGCGAATATGCTTCGCAACAAAGGGCTATTTTATTCTGAGAACGAAATGAAAGAGCTTATCAACTATTGTAACGAGAGACATATTATACTGGTTCCGGAGATTGATATGCCCGGACACAGTGCTGCTTTCCGAAGAGCGATGAAAACTGATATGCAAAGTGATTCCGGTTTAAGGTACGTAAAAGATATTCTGAAAGAATTTAGTGAATTTTTCGATTTACAATACATACACATAGGTGCTGATGAAGTAAAAATCACTAATAAAGAGTTTATTCCGGCTATAACAAAATATCTGCAGGGCCTTGGAAAGAAAGTTATCGGCTGGCAACCCGGTGGAAATTTTACAGACAATACCATTCGCCAACTTTGGATGGATGATAATGCCCATTTATCTGCAAATACGAATATTCAATACATAGACTCACGACATCTTTATCTCAATCACATGGATCCATTGGAAAGTATAGTGACAATCTTTAATAGAAAAATTGGGGATAAAGAAAAAGGAGATGCTTCACTATTAGGAGGAACTATATGTATGTGGCATGACAGGGCTGTTGCTAATGAAAATGATATCTTAAGAATGAATCCTGTTTATCCTGCAATGCTTGCTTTTGCTGAAAGAAGCTGGAGAGGTGGCGGACAAACCGGTTGGATTGCCAATATCAGCGATGGGGATGAAAAAGCGTTTATCGGATTTGAAAACCGCTTGCTCGATAATCGACAACTTTATTTTAAAGAAAAGCCATTCGCTTATGCAAAACAAATGGGTATAAAATGGAGCTTATACGGTCCTTATGATAATGGAGGTGATCCTCTTAAAAAATTTGAGCCGGAAACGAGTTCGGGGAATCTTGACACTATGAAAACTTATGAACAGGTAACAGGTGGCACTATTGTATTGCGACATTGGTGGGCTCCGCTTATAAAAGGAGCTGTGAAGGAACCAAAAGAAAATACAACATGGTATGCCACAACAAAAATCTGGAGTGATGAGGCATGTGAGAAAAATTTCTGGATTGGCTTTAATAATATTTCCCGTTCACCTGCTACTGATTCACCACCGTCAAACGCATGGGATAATAAAGGCAGCGCTGTGTGGGTCAATGGTAGACTCATTGAGCCTCCCCAATGGAAACATGGCGGGCAAAAAGGTAATTCTGAAATCCCACTAAGTGATGAGGGTTACGAATACCGTGAGCCGACAAAAATATTTCTTCAAAAAGGATGGAATATAGTTTTGATCAAAGCTCCGATCGGAAGTTTCAAAGGAAAAGATTGGCAAAATCCGGTGAAGTGGATGTTTACATTCGTGTCCGTTCCAAATAGCTAGATTACAGGTAACGAAAGTAATACGAGGAATGATTAGAACGGGTAATAATTACACGGCTTTGCAGATGAAACAATTTGGTGGCTATTTTTATTAGGATAAACCCGTTCAAAATATTCCGTTTGCAAGGTTGGTGTTCCACGAAATTCGGAATGCCAGTGGAAAAACAAGATTCAGTTTTGGAATTTTAATCTCTATAAAATGTATTATTTTCGAACTAAGATTTGCGTTACTCGATTGTGAAGTCGTGAGTAATTCATGAGTTAGTAAACTCAAACTTATTCACAATATTGATTTCCAAAACATTTTGAGACAGGTTCGAATCCCTCTCTCTCCGCCAATCGAAAAATCAATGCCCCGAAGGGCATTTTTTATTTGCAGAGCGTGCAAAGCTTGCTTTGCTAAGCGAATGCAATAAAAAATGATGGGCTGAAAGCCCGCATTGATTTTTTCGATTGAAGCCCCCATTTTCGGGATCACTGGAAAGTAATCCCTCTCTCTCCGCCAATACTTTGCTGAAACGCTGTTCCACGCCAGGTTTCAGCATTTTTATTTAGGTGAGGAGCAAAAAAGGCGCAAATGCAGGAAAACATGCTTTGCTACGGCATTTGGGTGATCAGTGATACCGTCGTTTCCTTAGTTGAACTATTTAGCACCGCTTCGTATCCGTCTATCAGAATTTTTCCGCCAACGGCACTACCATCAAGACTTTTAATCTCCAACCTAATAATACGTTGATCGCCTGGCGCATTAAATGCATATTTCCATGCTGAATTAACATTACTTATATATATCATTTCACCATTGGCGTCCGTACAACTGACATTCATAAGGCCCTCACCTGAAATAAAATATTGAACAGTATGCTTTACATCGTGTTTACTGCATGAGCAGAAGATAAGTCCGGAAAATATAACCGTCACAAATAATAATTTTCGCATGGTAAAGATTTTCTTCATTTTTCAGGATTGATTTAATGATCGTCCAATTTTTTGAACCGGCTGAAGAACACGTAATGATAGCAGGACTATCTTTTGGGAGTAGTATCAGTACGGATTATTCAGAAGCAGTTTTTCCCGGATATTTTCGATTTTTCTTACGGACAAATCTACTATGCTACTACTGTAAATACAAGCTATTTACTATGAAATTTTACGATGTAGCGTTTTTACCTTACGCTAATAATTTCATTTTCAAACGAGATTCTCTTTTGGGGAAATTAACCTGTTATTTTCTTTAAAGAAATCAGGCAATTGGATGAGAATTCGTTGCTTGAAAATGTGAAACTTTCATCATTTAGCATGGATTTACAGAAAGGTAACGTTCTCATTGTGGTATCACTTGCCGAATTGGAATTTAGAACTGTTGCAAATAACCATTCAATCGACAACTTGAACCGCTCACGGTCCTTCACCCAGTGGCGGCTTTTCATACGGTGGGGGATTTTCGAAAGCACCCTCCTCATCGGGGATTGTATCAGGGTCCGCGGTCGGAATATTTAAAGGTTCTTCCAGATCCGGTGGTTTTATTTCAGCGTTTTTATCGCGCTTCGGTAGTTTTGGCTTTGCTGTTTGTTTCTTCTTTGCCATAAAAAATCCAATTAATATCAAACTCCAAAAGGATAGGTTTCCGGTATTTGATGTCCATCTGGTCTTATATGTAATGGATACATAGCTTTCGTTTCATCAATAAAGATGAATGCATCATAGCGTAACGGTAAAATAGTAGGGACATAATTTCCATATTGCTCATAAGCCGGGTTATACACTACACCGACAGCACGATGACCAATATGGTTCTCCATAAACAGGTCGTTGTTCATGATATCCTCTGTAATAAGCAATTTATTTTGTTTACCAGCTTTGTGAAATAAATATTCAAGGCTCTGGTCTTTTGCTTCGGGCAATTCCATTTTTTTCATTGCTGCACCCCAGCTCTTACCGGCGATCATCGAGCCTTTGAAAGAACCAAAGCCAACAAGCACCACGCCCTTATCCTGGTGTTCCATTCTTACCAGTTCTCCGATATTGTACATTCCTTCATCGATCATATCAGTTGCTCTCGAATCACCGATATGTGTGTTATGTTCCCATACAATTGCTTTTGCATTTTTTCCATGGAATTTTAGCAATCGATCAAGTGTGTCTGTCATGTGCCTGTCCCGCACATTCCAGCTATGCGGTCCGCCCTGCACCATGGCTCTGTAATATTTCTCAGCATTCACAACAACAAGGGCGTTTTGCTCTGCATTGAAGACATTTTCATGATCAGAATCGTAAGTGGGCATTTTCTGTCTTACTTCTCTCAACAGACCTATTACTTCATTCTGGCATAACTCGGGAACAAGCATCGACGCTCTTGCATAGGATTGCCCTTCCTCTTTACGGTACGGTTCAAAGCACTGGTATGCTTCTTCAGCAACCTTTAACGCAGCGATATCGGTTTTCTGCAAATACTGCATTATACTCTCCATGCTTTCCCACAGACTATAAACATCCAATCCGTAAAAACCAACTTTCTTATTAACCGGTAAACCAGTGTTGTGTTGTCGCAGCCAGTCGGCAAATGCTACAATTTCCCAATTAGCCCACATCCATGTAGGCCATCTATTAAAGTTCTGTAAAACATTGAATGCAGTTTTCTGAGCAGGATTATAGCCCTTAATAAACCGATTCAACCTATAACAGTCGGGCCAATCGCCCTCAACAGCGATGAAGTTGAATCCCCTTTCCTCAATTAAACGTTTTGAGATGGATGCACGCCATGTATAATATTCATGAGTGCCGTGACTGGCTTCCCCAAGCATCACAATTCTTGCATCACCAATTCTATCAAACAATGGGTCGAGATCGGCTTTACTTCCTAACGGGTATGACCATCGTTGGATGGCATTTAATGCCTCCGTTTCATTAACGGTTGCCGTTTTTGTAAAATAACGTCTCATTAAAACCGATTTGCTTTTAATCTGCAATCAAATCAGTTGCATCTTTCAAAGCAACTACATTTTATGATCTTTTCCAATGAGGACCATCACTATTTCGTTTGATGTCTGTCATTGGTTTACAGTATATATAACATCGAACTTCGGTTGAGCTAAAATTTCTATTTTATGAAAGAATACAACAAACCTATTGCCACACTTCGCGAACTGCTGGATTATAATGCACAAAAATTTACAGCAGCCGAAGTAGAACTCAGGAATAACCTGCCAAAATGGATTGCCCAGGTTTCATCACAAAAATTAAAGTCCGCATTGGAAGGCTACTATAAGGTTGTACAGGAGCATGTTCACAAATTTGAAAAGTTCTTTGAGGCCGAAGAAATCAATTCTTTCGCCACGGCCAATAAGATTATGCTGGCATTTATTGATGACACGGAGGAAAGGCTGACAAGGTGTGCTAATCAGGACGTGAAGGATGCGTGTTTACTCGCCTGCATACAGGAGATTAATCATTTCAAAATTAGTTTGTACGGTACGGCAGCCGCCTTTGCGAAAGAATTAGAAATGGGAGAATTTGCCAGGCGTTTCCACGAAGCGGAAGCAGATGAAAAAGAGATAGACCAAAAGTTGAACGAATTAGCAAAGCATGGAATCAACAGCGATGCCGAAGTACCCATTATACTTTCAATGTGACTGATATGGATTTCAGATTCCATAATGAACTTACGGTTCCGTTTGGGAATATTGGATTGAAAGGAGAGCTGATAATCCCTTCAAAAGCTGAAGCCGTTGTTATCTTTTCTCATGGGAGCGGAAGCAGTCGTTTCAGCCCGCGTAATCGAATGGTGGCCGATTTCTTACATCAAAATAACATCGGCACTTTTTTGTTTGACCTATTAACAGAAAGAGAAGATCAGGAATTTACAAATCGGTTCGATATCGAATTATTGACCGGGCGTTTGATGGCAGCCACCACCTGGTTGGAGGAGCGGGAGGTAATGAAAGGTTGCAGGATCGGTTTTTTTGGAGCAAGCACCGGCGCTGCATCAGCCTTAAGAGCTTCCTCCATTTTACCACAAATCGGTGCAGTAGTGTCAAGAGGTGGCCGTCCGGACCTTGCAATGGATTTTTTGCACAGAGTAAAAGCTCCAACATTACTCATCGTTGGAGGGCTTGATCACGATGTTTTACAATTAAATCGTACAGCCTATTTTCAACTTGCATGTGAAAAAGAATTTAAAATTGTAAAAGGTGCATCGCATTTGTTTGAAGAGCCAGGTGCGATGCAAAAAGTGTGTGAACATGCGGCAGATTGGTTTCAAAAATATTTAGAACCCGTAAAAATCACAAACTAATGCTGGGAGATCTCAATTATACCCAAATTAAGAATGTGCTTTCGAGCCAGGCAATAGGACGGCTTGCGTGTTCTGATGGGAAGCAACCCTATATAATTCCTGTCACCTATGCTTATGATGGAAAACATATTTATGGCCAGGTAACGGAAGGCACGAAGCTTAAGCTGCTTCGAAAGAATCCAAGGGTATGTTTTGAAGTAGATGTGATCATCAATATGGCTAACTGGCAAACTGTGCTGGTGTATGGAATATTTGAAGAATTGAAAAATTCGGAGGCAAGGAAGGCAAGAGAATTTCTTTTTGATCGGGTATTTCCATTAATGACAAGCAGCACCATTCATTCATTCGGCCATGAAGAGAAAGGCAAAGTCGATGATAGCAGAAGAATCAAACCTGTTATGTACCGGATAAAAATTTCACAACTAACGGGACGATTTGAAAAACAATAAAAACCGATTTATGTTTCGCGATAGAACAGAAGCCGGATTATTGCTTGCTGAGCAATTGAAAAGGTTCAAAAATGATCCGGGAGTCGTATTAGCAGTACCAAGAGGCGGAGTTCCGGTCGCTTATTTTGTTGCAAAGGAATTAGGGTTCCCCATAGAGATTATTCTGACAAAAAAAATTGGTCATCCGGCAAACAAAGAATATGCGATCGGTGCTGCCAGTCTTACAGATCATTTCATCATCCCTCATGAACATGTAACGAATGAATACATTCAGCGGGAACTGGTACTGATACGAAGAAATCTCAGAGAGATGTATAAAAAATTTATGGGTGATAAGGATCCTGAATCGCTCGAAGGAAAAACCATAATTGTGGTTGATGATGGAGTCGCAACAGGCAATACGCTCCTTGGTACGATCCGTGTATTACGGAAAAGCAAACCTTCTAAGATCATTATTGCAGTACCCGTTGCCTCCGAAAGCGCAGTTGAAAAATTGTCAGGAGAAGTGGATGAGGTGATTGCTTTATTAGTGCCGCAGGAATTTTATGGTGTTGGCGCGTTTTACGAAGACTTCAGCAATGTTGACGACGAAGAGGTCTTATTTTATCTCGATAAGTTGAGAAATTTAAGAAAGGCTGGTTAAGAGACCTGTGGAATAAAATCTTTAACTAACAAAACACTATTTATGGCAAAGCTTATTGACTATGACCTGGATGCCCGTAAGAAATTGAAAAGCGGTGTAGACAAATTAGCAAAAGCCGTGATCATTACATTAGGCCCCAAAGGACGAAATGTTGTGTTCGAAAAAGCCGATGGCTCTGCACAAATGTCAAGCGACGGAGTGACGGTAGCCAGGCAAATTGAATTGGAAGATCCGGTGGAAGAAATGGGTGTTAAAATGCTGCGCGACGCAGCGATCAGGATAGCAGAGGCTGCTGGCGATGGAACGACCACTGCCACGTTACTTGCTCAGGTTATGATCGATGCAGGTCTTAAAAAAGTCGAAGCCGGAATGAATCCGATGGATATCAGGAAAGGTATAGATAAATCGGTCAAGGCAATCGTTGCCAGGCTTAAGGAGATGGCCATCCCTGTAAGCACGGACAGTGCGAGGATAGAACAGGTGGCTTCTATTTCTGCCGGGAATAATCCTGATATTGGAAAACTCATCGCTGATGCAATGCGTAAAGCCGGTAAAGAAGGCGTTATTACGATTGAAGAGGCTAAAGGATTTGAAACCTATGTGGATATTGTCGAGGGTATGCAATTTGATCGTGGTTATTTATCTCCCTATTTTATTACCAACCCCGAAAAGATGAATGTGGTCTATGAAAAGCCATACCTGCTGATTTATGACAAGAAGATTTCGGGGATGAAGGAAATGATCCCACTGCTTGATAAGATCTCACAAAGTAATGAACCGTTGATTATAATTGCCGAAGACCTGGAAGGGGAAGCATTGGCTGTATTGGTCGTTAATAAATTAAGAGGTGTGATAAAAGTGGCTGCTGTTAAGGCTCCCGGATTTGGCGATCGCCGTAAAGAAATGCTTGAAGACATTGCTGTGCTTACCGGTGGCTCGGTGATTTCTGAAGAAAAAGGGCTTAAGCTTGAAAATGCTGATCTGGCCCATTTAGGCAGATGCGATAAGGTTATCATCACAAAAGATAAAACCACTATTGTCGGTGGCGGCGGTAACAAGAAGGATGTTGATTTCAGGATCTCGCAAATTAAGGAGCAGCTTAAAGAAACAACGTCGGACTATGATAAAGAAAAGTTGCAGGAACGACTGGCTAAATTAACAGGTGGGGTCGCCATCGTGTACGTTGGTGTGTCTTCCGAAATTGA
>DASVAM010000379.1:0-2152 GCA_036376375.1 Chitinophagaceae bacterium | reverse complement strand
TGCAGGCGGCTGGGTCTTCCCTGCCAGAATTCCACTACAACAGGCTTTACGATATATCCTCCCCAATAAGGCGGACGAGGGATTGCAGTTCCTTCCATTTTATTGACGAGCTCATTAAATTTTTCATCAAGCCAGCTCCTGTCTTCGATCACACGGCTTTGCGGCGAAGCCCAGGCACCAATGCGGCTGGATTCAGGACGTGATTGAAAATATTCATCGCTTTGCTTCACGCCTATTTTTTCGATTAGTCCTGTTATTCTTACCTGTCTTTCCAACTCCTTCCAGAAAAAAACGAGACATGCCTTTGGGTTTTCTGCAAGCTGTTGTGCTTTATAACTTTCATAGTTGGTAAAGAAGACAAAACCTTTCGCACTAAATTCCTTTAGCAAAACAATCCTTGCGGAAGGCAATGCATCAATAGACGCTGTTGCCAGGGTCATCGCATTTACTTCATCGATCTTTGAATGCACTGCTTCTACCCACCATTTTTCAAACTGTTTGATAGCATTGGGATCAACATCATTTTCCGATAGGCTTTTGTGAGAATAATCCCGTCTTATATCTGCAATAATATTATGCATAAAATTCCTTCGTCCCAAAGGTATCTCTAAAAACAAAAAAGACCCGACAAAGGCGGGACTTTTACTTTATGATTTTGGTCAGTCATAGACCGGTACCCTGTTTCTCTTTCAACCTGTCTCTTTCCTCAGCCACGATATTGAGTTTACTCTCCAATTCCCCTAATCTTTTTATCTGGCTTTCAAGTTTCTTATTTGCTTCTGTCATTTGATGAAGATCGTGATTAAGTTCTTCGAGATAGGCCACCTTCTTTTGCAATTGCTGGCGCTGCTGGTTTGATTCACTTAACTTATCCTCCACTTTTGACAACTCAATTTGCAACAACTGGTTTTCGTGGAGGTAATGATTGATCTTATTCTTCGATTCATCTAAGTCACGTATCACCTTATAATAAGCTTCCTTGAGATCTTCATACTCAATATTGATCAATTTAGAGGAAGAAAGTTGAGATTCCAGCTTATATATTTTTCCCTGCAGGTTATTAAACTCGCCATAAGCGCTATCCAGCATTGCACTCATTTCAGTTGTCAGGTGTTCTTTTTGTTTTATGTGATTGATCTCATCCTCCTTTTCATCCAGCAGGTATTTCAGCTCTTTTATCTGCATACTCAATTCCTCGTTGCTTCGTAATATTTCCTGGCTTTTCTCCTCCGTTTCCTTTATTACATCCACCTGTTCCAACAGCTGACTTATCTTGGCATTATGATCCATCAGGCTTTGCTGGGCCTGGCGGAGCTGTTCATAATAATCGGTTTTTGATTGTTGAGGCAAGGGCTTCTCCGATTTTGCATTTTCAATGTCAAGCGTCAATCTTCGAACCTGGCTTTTTAATTCTTCGATTTCTATCTCGTGTATCCTTTTGTTTTCCGTGGCATCCTGCAGGCGGTTATTCAGGTCGGCAATCTCTTTATCCTTGATCTCGGCTTCACTTATATATTTTAATTTCCATTCATCGAGACCGCTGCTTAACGATTTCCGGGATTCCTGCATATCCTTTTTTATCCCCTTCCGGCTGGAGTAGAATAAACTGATCACAAACCCCACAACGATGGCGCTGGCGAAGAGAATAATGATCTCAAAAGCGGATAAACTAATACTTAACATATACAAAATGACAAGGGAAACTAATAAAAATCCACCAGTTTTAGCCCGGCAAGTTTTTCACAGCATTTAATAAAGATGGAATTGAATAGAATATTTACTAACCTGTAACCAATGTACCGACCTTCTCCCCTGTTACGACGCGGCGAAGATTGCCCGGCTTGTTCATATCAAAAACAACGATCGGAAGATTATTTTCCATGCAAAGAGTGAACGCGGTCATATCCATTACCCGTAAATTTTTACTGATGCACTCAGCAAAAGTAATGCGGTTGAACTTTGTCGCTGATGGGTCTTTTTCGGGATCGGCAGAATAAATGCCATCAACCCTGGTTCCTTTAAGAATCACACTTGCATTTATTTCAATGGCTCTTAATGAGCCGGCCGTATCAGTTGTAAAGTATGGATTACCAGTGCCTGCACCAAAGATCACAACCCGCCCTTTTTCCAAATGACGGATGGCACGGCGACG
>DASVAM010000377.1:0-15545 GCA_036376375.1 Chitinophagaceae bacterium | reverse complement strand
TCTCTTATAAAACTATAATTAGTTAAAAAGCCTTCTGTAGGGTTTATTTCTTTTACCAGATCACGATTGCTTTTTAAACACCAAACATAATGACCCCATGTATCCTTGCTTTCACCATTGTACCAAAGATGTTCTCCATATAAATTGTCTTGTTCATCCATATACAATTCATGCGTATGTACGCCGCTAACTGCTACAGATCTATTACCATCCAACGTTATCTTCCAAACTTTCGAAAGGTCCGTATAGTAAATATTTCCTTTGCTATCCTTTACGATCCCAATTCCCGGGTGAGCAGTTAATATGATACTAACAAATAACAAATAAGTGGTAACCAATAACTTTTTCATGGCTATACTTCAGCGTTTGGGATAACCGGGTATATTCTTTCCGAGATAGATATTTCTTTCAGCTTTGAGCATATTGCCAACATCTTTTACTTTCAGAATTCCACTGCCACCCCGATCTTCGCAATGCTTTCTCTGTTTATCGGTTAGCAATGGATCGTCATCAAAAAGATATTCATCGATCCAGTATTCATTTTTATCCGGTTCTTTGATAGTAATGTGTATATGCTCCGGATCTTTTCTGCCGGGATAGGCAGCAGGTCTCAGCGTAAAAAATTTATATTCACCCTTTTCATTTGTTTTCATCCAACCCCGGATATATCCATGACGCTGACCCCAACCTTTTTCATCACCTTTTTTAGGATAAACTCCGGTTTGATCGGTATGATATACATATAGAATTACATTGGGGGCTGGGGTGCCATCCGCTTTATAAACCACACCATTTATAGCAAGTCTCTTTCCCTTGTCATTCCAGTCAGGGAGCCAGCTAAGTTCTTTTAAGGAATCAAAAGGAGCCGGTGATTCATGAATTGCCTCGCAACCCTCACAACTGCCTCCGACATGAACATTGTTGGCGCTTGTCCTTTGACCGTTGTTCTGTGAACATCCGACCAATGAAATGAGGATCGCTGCAAAAAGGAAGAATGATCTCATAAAAAAGGATTTACAACCCAAAGTTCATACTATCATGATCGATAATAAAATACTTTACATATCTGGTAAACAACCCTTGATGAAATGTTTAGTTGCTTTTCGTCAGGGATTAGCGACAGGTGATGTAAACTTTATTGCCAATGGGAAATCGTACTTTTATTTTGTAATATGCACAACGCAGCATTTTTTATAAAATATAAATTGAACCATGTTTTCTTCTGGCTGTTCATCTTTGGCCTGTGGTTCATGCTGCGCTACGAAGATTATGCTACGCCTGCGATCGCTTTTAAGGTAACATTTGTCAAACTTGTCGACCTGGTATTAATGGTGTACATAACCAACTACCTGCTAATCCCGTATTATTTATACAAGAAAAAATACGGACTTTTCGTCTTTTTGTTTCTTGTAATGATCTTAATAAGCAGTGTGGTGAAAATGTATATTGTAGGCCAGCTTACAAATGATCCAACTATTTTCTCTACAACAAAAGATCTTAAAGGCAGGATATACGATAATGTGATCCCGCATTTTTTCCTCGTAATTGCGGGTGCTTCCTTTAAACTGATGTTCGACCAGATCAACCTGCAGAAAAAAATGGCTGAATTAGCGAAGGACAAAGCGGAAGCGGAATTGAATTTTTTAAAATCACAGATAAACCCCCATTTTCTTTTTAATTCATTGAATTCCGTCTATTTCCTTATCGATAAGAATAATCCCGAGGCAAGACAGGCATTACATAAGTTTTCCGACATGCTTCGCTACCAGCTATACGAAGCCAATGGTGAAAAGATCCCGATTGAAAAGGAGATCGATTATTTGCGGGATTATGTTCATTTACAACAATTGAGAAAAGATGAGAACTATAAAGTACAATTCAATTGTTCAGCAGATGTAAAAAATTTTTCGATTCAACCCCTCATACTTATTCCATTTGTTGAAAATGCCTTTAAGCATATTTCGCATAAAACAAAGGGTGATAATTTTGTAAAGCTGGATATGACGCGAAGTAACGGGTATTTCGAATTCAGTGTAGAAAACTCCCGTGAAAAAGGAATATACACAACGGAGCAACATGGAGGGATTGGGATGAATAATGTGCGGAGAAGACTGGAATTACTTTACCCCGGCACGCATGAACTTGCCGTTGATGATGATACTGACAGATTTAAAATTAATTTAAAACTAAAAATTTAAAGCTATGTTAACCGGATTGTTATTAAGGAAAAAAGGGAAAACAAAAACATTGACCGTACTATTCATCATGTCAATACTGTTATTGTTCGGCGGTATTTTAATGCTCATCAAATGATCAATTGCCTCATTATTGATGACGAGCCGCTCGCCCGGAAAGGATTAAGAGAATATATCGCTGATGTCGATTTCCTGCATCTCGCCGGTGAATATGATAATCCTTTAAAAGCCACCGAGATCATTGGCCGCGGAGAAGTGCAGCTGCTATTCCTCGATATTCAAATGCCAAAGATCACAGGTCTTGATTTTATGAAAACACTTCGGAAACAAATTCCTGTGATCTTCACCACAGCTTTTCCTCAATACGCATTGGATGGATTTGAATTGAACGCGCTGGATTACCTTGTTAAGCCTATTTCTTTTGACCGCTTTTTAAAAGCTGCGCTAAAGGCAAAAGAGTATTATGAAGTGAGACAAAAGAATGAATCGGATAAAATCCCGGCTTCCGAAACGGCGGACTATTTTTTTATCAAAGCTGATAACAGGTTAGTCAAGGTGTTTTTCAACGATATTTTATTTGTTGAGGCCTTACAGAACTATGTTGTGGTGCATACAAAGGAAAAAAAGCTGATCACGTACTTAACATTCAAATCTGTGGAAGAATATCTCCCTTCATCGCAGTTTATAAAAGTACATAAATCGTTTATCGTCTCCGCTACAAAAATTGACAGCATTGACGGAAATGAAATTCGCATTGCCCAACATTATATACCCATCAGCCGTAACTTAAAAGATGAAGTGATGGAAAAAATATTAAAAGGAAAATTCCTGAAAAGATAGGCTTGTGCATATTTAAAATTTTATAACCGGGATAAGTTTGGTAACTTATACCGAATAAAACCAACGGTTATGAAAAAACATATCGTTTCTCACATAGCCATATACCTGCTTTCCGTCGTCATGATCATTTTTGGAATTTATCATTTTAAAAACCCCAGGGCAATGATGGAATATGTTCCTGCAGACCTCCCTAACCCTATTTTGTGGGTCAAGGTGGTAGGAGCGGCTTTTATCCTTGCTGCGGTTTCATTCATTTTTAATAAGTATGTGAAAATAACAGCCTATTTATTGGCGCTGATGCTATTCATCTTCGCCTTCTTTATACATGGAGAGATTTATATGAATGCAGGCACCGACGATGTAAAAGTGGGTGCATTGATCAATATTTTGAAGGATACGGCCCTGGCTGCTTTCGCCTTGCATATTGCCGGCAGTGCCGATAGCCACGGCATAAAGTTTTAGGCTAAAAAATATTTCTTGTTTTTTAACAGGATGCCTCTTTTCACAGTGGCAGGAATCTGTATTTTTACGGCTAATCATACATATGAAATATTTAGCATGTCTCCTGTTCCTGCTGCCATCTTTCATGAATGCCCAGGACTGCACTTTAAAAAATGAAAAAGACCGGTTCAACCAGGATCCGAGATTAACAACAGGTTTTATTTCGCTTGGCGCCGGTCATGATAAATTCTCATTGTCGATCTCGGCAGATAAAAAGGAGATCGACTATTTTTTTGCCCTGGATAATTTAGCCATGTGTTTTAATGATTATTCAAGAGCGATCATAGTTTTTGAGTCCAGGCAAAAAGGTAATTACAAAAATGGAGGTACGACGAATTGCAAAGGATATTTTCATTTTATTTTTCCTAACCAGGAAAACCTGAATGTCAATCTCACTAATCTTTCGCAGAAGAAAATTGCAACTATTCAGTTTACCGATACGGGCAATAATAAAAAGATCATCACTATCCGCCCTCAGGATCAGGAGGCGATCATGAAGCTCACGGCTTGCGTGCTGGCTGAACTGGAAAAATTAAGAATAGATACCTGGAAGCCTAAGCAATGAGTGGTGTGACCCCGCCCCGATACGAATCGGGGGACCTGCTGATTAAGAGTCAGTAGCTCTACCAACTGAGCTACGGAGTCAAATGGATCACAAATTTTCCCATTACATATTTAACGAAAACTGTTCATCTGTTACCGGGGGTGCTTTATGGGCCAGGTCAATTTTGTATGATCAGGCGATCCACATTGGCGAAGGCTTATTTTTTTTATCGCTTATCAGTAATTTACAGGCGATAAGAAAAGCATATGAAAAAACATCCGGTTATAATATTTATCACAATGGTTGTACTTGCGGCCTGCAATGCTGACGGGGAAAATCCAGGCAACAACGCTGAACAGGCTTCTAAATCCGCCGGGGGAACATTTGGTTATGATCTGAATTTTCTACACCAATATCATCAGGATATTGTTTTGCTCGGCGATAGCGGAGCTGCCCAAATACTTGTTGCGCCTGCCTACCAGGCAAGAGTAATGACGAGTACAGCAGAGGGTAATAAAGGACTCAGTTTTGGATGGATCAATCATGCACTCATCGCATCAGGGAAAATTGCAGAACACATGAATGCTTTTGGTGGAGAAGAAAGGTTTTGGCTCGGACCTGAAGGTGGTCAGTTCTCAATTTATTTCAAAAAAGGAGCAGCATTTAAATTCGATAACTGGTTTGTGCCAAAAGAGATCGATACGGAACCATTTGAGTTGGTTTCGACAACAAAGACCGAGGCAACATTCAGAAAAAAGATGCATCTTGAAAACTATTCTGGAAATAAATTTGACCTCACTGTTGATCGTATCATTCGGTTGTTAGACAGGCCTGCCATCAATAGTGTTTTGGGAATTGCTGTACCGGATAATGTGCAGGTAGTGGCATTTGAATCCGATAATCGCATAACAAATAACGGTTCTGCGGCCTGGGATAAGACGACAGGAATGCTTTCGATCTGGATATTGAGTATGTTGAACGCATCATCACAAACTACCGTTGCAATACCATACAAACAGGGTGACTCTTCAATTCTCGGTAAAGTCGTTACAGATGACTACTTTGGAAAAGTGCCTTCAGAAAGATTAAGAATCGATAGCGGTCTTATATTATTTAAGGCAGATGCATTGCACAGGAGTAAAATAGGAGTGTCGCCAAAAAGAGCCTTCCCTTTTGTTACAAGCTATGATGCCCTGAATAATGTACTGACCATTGCACAATTCAGTTTGCCCGGCGCTACCAACTATGTAAATTCATTATGGAAACTGCAGGATGATCCTTTTGCCGGTGACGTTGTTAATGCATATAACGATGGCGAAATTGCCGGAGACCAAATGGGGAACTTTTATGAGCTCGAAAGTTCGTCGCCGGCAGCGGCGCTGGAACCAGGAAGATCATTGCAACATGTTCATCGTACTATACATTTAAAAGGACATAAGGATCAACTTGATAAGATCTCTTTAAAGATACTGGGAAAGACCGTCGACGAGATCAGCCTCTAGAATATTTACTTGATTTGGATGATCATTCTTGTTCGACAAAATGCCAGCAAACACCAGCAATATCAATAATGTTTACTTCTTTCCCATAAGGTTGCCTGGAGGCTTCCCCGATCCTGATCCCAAACTTCTCTGGTAATTTTTTCTCAATTACATCTCTTCTGAATTCATCTACATTGGTTACGCCAACCGTGAGCATAAAGTTTTCTGCGAATTCTTTGTTGTTGAACTTCTGTAAGATGAACGTGCAGCCGTCTTTTTCAAAACCTACATAATCACCCGCATCCCACCTGATATTGAATCCCAATTGCTGAAAAAAATCTTTAGAACCAGCGAAGTCATTTCCCGATGGAACAAAAGGCTGCAGGGAAAGAAATTTCATAAAATGTATTTCGTTAAAGTTATAAAATAATATATTGGCGTAAATAATCTTGTATTCTGGTTATGACGCGACATCGAAAATACAATGACGTAAAGTTTTTCCTCGTTGCGATCGCATTCATTAGTGCCTTTAATTATTATCTCACCTGGAGTAATATTAAATTCAATTGGTTTCTTGTTTATACGTATGCAATTGATACTGTCCAGGGATGGCTGGGATGGTGGGCAGCTCGCAGTATCATTATTTACTTAGACAAAAAAATGCCTTATGGTAACCGGCCTTCAAAGAGAATTCTTGTTCAGTTAGTACTGACGACGGCGGCGGGAATGACGGTCATTATTTTATTAACAGAATTAGTAAGTTGGATCGCCAGGGGCAGGCCGGCACTTCCTAATTTTTATTTCCGTGATATTTTTATAATCGTGATCTGGTTCTTTGTTATAAATGGTATTTATATTGGCATGCACTATTATAGTGAGTGGCGTGAATCGGAGCGGCAACGCCTGGAAGAAAAAAAAATAAGATCCGGCGGGCTTACCGTTAAGCACGGAAATCAGAATCTTTTGCTTCCCTTTGACGATATACTCGGATTTTATTCTGAAGATGGCTATACAATTTTGCTTACAAAGGACAATAAAAAATATTTTCCCGATCGTTCGCTTGATAAAATTGAAACTGGCTTACCGGAAGAATTATTTTTTCGGCTTAACCGGCAGTTCATAGTTCACCGGAAAATCATGACAGGATTCAAAAGGGCCGGCAACGGCAAAATTGATGTGTTGGTCAATGCCCCGGATTATCTTCCCGGTTCGATAGCTGTGAGCAGGACAAAAGCAAGCTCATTTAAAAACTGGTTTGAATTTGAGTAAAAAGCAAGGTTATTGCATGCATTTCAACCCCTTTTTTGCTACACTTCAGCCCCGGGGAATAAAAACTGATCATCGTGGATCAGCATTTCAGGGTAAAATATGATACATCCTGTCGTAATGCGGGGTTCCAAATTTGGAACAGGGGCTGTCCTGGTTGTTGTTTTGTAAAAAAAAAGTAAAATGAAAAAGACAATTATTTTGTGCGTTATCACAATTTCTGCCTTTTCTTTTTTCGGGCAGTCTCCGAGCAACTGCAACCGGGACATTGCGATTAATACCGCATTTTCAAAAGCATCCGTGCTTGATTCTGTTTTAAAGCACTATACCACCAATATGCTACCGGGTGCCTCGGTGGCAGTCTATTCCCAACAGGAAGGTTGGTGGGCCGGGGCGCAGGGTTATGCGGACCTGGAAAAGAAATTACCGATGACCAATTGCCACCTGCAATACCTGCAAAGTGTTTCCAAGAGCTATATGGCAGTCGAAATATTGCAATTGAACGAACAAGGCAAAATAGAACTTGATGCGCCCATGACAAAGTATTTGCCGCCCAGGTATAGCCGGTATATTAAAAATGCAGGCTCGGTTACCATTAGAATGTTGCTGAACCATACGTCAGGCGTGCCGGAATATAACGAAGCTCCTTCATTCGTTTCAAATGTTATTCTTCATCCGCTGCAAAACTTTTCATCAGAAGATTGTCTGAAGGCAATAAACGGAAAGGACTTTCAATTTGCACCAGGCTCGAACTATAAGTATACGAATACAAATTATTTGTTGCTTTCACTGATTGGCGATGCTATAACCGGCGATCATGCAGCGTATATCAATAAGCATATTTTCAAACCACTAGGACTAAATGACAGCTATTATGGTAAAGATTTTAATTATTTGAAAGGTTTGACTCTCCCGCAATCCTATTGGGATGTTTTTAATAATGGGATTGCCATCAATGTTACGCCGTTTCAACAAATGACTGTTGTTTGTTCAAAAGGAGATGATGGCGTCGTTTCTACAACGATTGATGCGGTCAGGTATTTTAAAGGCCTCATGGAAGGAAAATTGCTGAACGAAAAATCTATGAAGGAATTGATGAATTTTGTGACCGATGATAAAGGAAATAAGCGATATGGAATGGGAGTAACTTATTTTGACCTGGGCGGACTCCCGGCATACGGTCATGGCGGTGGTGGTATTGGTGGAGGTTGTGGCCTGGTCTATGTTCCTTCTCATAAGATTTATCTTTTCATGGCGACTAATACGGGCTGTTTTATAGACAGCAAGCTTTCCGCAAAAGCCGGGGAAATGAGAGATGCAATCCTTATGGCATTGTTACAATAATTATTGAAGATATGATCGTCTATCCTCTTTTGTTATCAAAGTGTTAGAACGGTTGACGAATAAATCAGTTTAACAAACTATATATACATGATAAAATAAAAGCGAAGGTTCTGCGTCGTTTTAGTTATCTTTGCAACGGTTAATTTGAGTTTTACAGCGTTTGTAGTGAACAATCAATCTCCCGCGGCATTATTCTTTACACTTGCTTTTTCTCAAGAATTACAAAGTAAATCGTATATATATGACTACAGAAATGATAGAGAAATTCGTAGAAGGCAAAGGAAGAGAAGATTCGGCTATTAATATTCATTTTAAAGAACGCAGCACAGTCACCGGTGTGTTTATCAGAACTGAGGACTATGGTGAATTAAAGACTAAAAATCTATGGCGAATTGTTAGCAATGCCAAGATCGAGGAATGGAGAAGAACGAAGAATATGGATCTTGCACGGATCTTTAACGGGATGTCGTTTACACGTCTTACGGAAGAACAATAAATTTGTGTGATTTTTTTTAACCAGTAAAGCAGTTTTTATGTTCCAGCAAACATGGAAAAAATATCTTCCTGTTATTTTATTGCTAATGAAACGCTCCGATAAGGGTCAGCAGGTGTTAGACCTGAGTTATGTCGACTTTCAGAGGGCAACAGGAGGCAAAAAAACAAAGCTTAGTTTTTCGAAACTTCGGCTCGAAAATGGCCGCACTCCTTATGATGCGAACAATACTCAACTTGCTAAGGACCTGATCTTAGCTCTCCAGGAAAATGAATTAACGGGGAATATGCTTCGTCATAAACAATTTGAATTTTCAGTGAATTCAGATTTTCAGCTAACTATCAGGAATGTCACCGTGAACCAGGAGGTAGCAGTGGCTTAAAAAATATTGCCGCGTCAATTGATGATCTTTACATTGACGGCCATAGGCCCTCGCTGTCCCATTTCTATTTCAAAGCTCACTTTATCATTTTCTTTTACCGGGGCCGTGAGATTGTTAGCATGTACAAAAAGACTTTGCTGTGATTGCATGTCTTTAATAAATCCAAAGCCTTTTTCGTTATTAAAGAAAGTTACTTTTCCCTTACGTGTAAGTTCTTCTTCTGTTGGTGGCGTATATTCAGGAACACCGATCTGTATATCTTCCAGTTTTATCTCTTTTCGTTTTGCCGGGTCGGGTGGGGTGGAACTTAGATTTCCATTTTCATCAAGATAAGCAATCATGTCATCGAAGTTGTTCTTCCTGGCATTTTCCTTACGTTCCTGTTTTTTTTCAGCTTTTTCCTGTCTTTCTTTTTGTTTCTTTTTTTCTCTTTCTTTTTTATTCCATGATTCGCTCATGTAGATTTTTTGTTGATGAAAGGTGAAGATAAGGTTTTATAACCAGATGATCTTCATTGATGCAGAAATCGAAGTTTATTTTAAACGATCAAGGTCAATCTCAAAAAGACAGCAATTTGGTTCTTTTTGATAGTGGAGCGGTAAATTCGACGTATCCGGCAGTTCGAACATTCCTAAATATTGAAAACCTGCCGATGTATAATGCCGGATTAACCCGACATTGTTTCCCAGCGTATCTAACCTTACAAATCGTTTATTCTTATGTATCGCATATTCTTTTGCCCAGGTGACAATTCGATCAATATACCTGTTGCCGCGAAAGGCTGGACGGGTGGCGATGCGATGAATATAAATAGCATCGCCTTTTTCTTTCTCTCTCCAAATTTGTTTGTCATCAAAAGTAATTGCCCAATTACAGGCAATTGAATTAGCGATGTTCAGTTTCCATTGTCTTTGTTCTTCAATTTCTTTTTGAATAAACATTTTATCAAATACCGGCCACACCACCATTGCTTTTTCGGCTTGCAGATCCCTGGCCGATTGATAAAGCCATAAAACTTCATCAATATCATTCGCTATACAATTCACGATTTTCCCGTTCACGCTTATCGGACATTTATTTTGTAAATATCGAAATGTTTTTATTGTCAGCGAACCCGAATCTTGCTCATTTCGGCTTACCCGTAGACAATTTTCATTAACCTTAAATAACAATGGCATTAACGATTCCTTATCTGTTTTTTGGCACGATGGCACCTGCTTTGAATAATGGTAAACAACCGGAACAAAATAAAATGTTCTTGCAGGTTACCGGTTGCATGCAAGAGAAGACAATAAAACGTTATAGCATGAAAAAGATCTTTACAATGTGTTTAGGTTTGGTGCTCACCGCTGTAGTTTTTGCTGCAGAAAGGAAACCTGATGTAACCATCATCTCGATGAAGAAGTATGAGATCGTGATCGACGGCAAATCATATTTCAGTAATGACAGGATGATGAACATCAATAATCTTCGCAATGGCCGGCATTCTATCCGGGTGTATGAAATGAACAACCGAAGCTTTTCTATATTTAAAAGAAAGCAATTGGTTGCAAGCAAAACGTTCCAGTTAAGGAACAATGATGTAAGAATTACTATCGACCGGTTCGGACATCTGGTAATCACGGAAGACAGGTTTGGCCGTGGTGATAAATTTGGGAAAGACAAGGATAGAGATTGGAATGACCGGAATGGCAGAGACCGTGACAGGAGATATTAATTAGCGAAGAAGACCCGGAAGTTTATAGTCGTCCCGATTTGGGGCGGCTTTTTTTTGAACATTATTGATCTAAAAACTCTTTGATAATGCTTACGGTTGACGCTGGCATGTTGCTATCTTTTTCTGCGGTGCAAACTTCTCCAATAAATGACCCATGTGTTCCTGGCAAAATCAGCAATTGAGCTTCCGGTAGCACCTGCGACATCTTCACTGTGTGTTCCGGCATAACCACGTCTTTATCACCGGCGATGACAAGAGCAGGATTTTTTATAGATGCGAGATCCTCGTCTTTCCAATCTTTAAAACTCAACATTCTTTCCTTGTCCTTGTTGAACATGTTCTGCAGCGCTTTCTGATCATGATTGATCTGTAAATAATGGGTCTTTAAAAGTTCGGGCATATTTTCTAAGCTTGCCTGTTGCATTCCTTCAAAAAAACCGGCCATCATACCTTCTCTTTTATAAAAGGCTGATATAATAACCAGTTTGTTCACAAGTTGAGCATGCCGGATGGCAATCTGCATGGCGGTATTTCCACCATTACTGAAACCAAGAAAATGGGCCTTATTTATTTTGAGGTGGTGAAGTAAACCAGCAACATCATCTGCATCCTGTTCAAATGATTCAGCGCTGTCCCGGTCGCTGGTATGACCATGAGCCTGTAATTCAACAGCGATGATTTTATAATGCCGTGCAAGCAAAGGAAGGATCCTGCCAAATGACGTTTGTATAGTTGAACCACCTCCATGGATGAGTACGAGCGGCAACCCTTCGCCATGAATTTCATAATACATTTTAAGACCATTGATGGGGGCATAACCACTATCCTTTTTTATTTGTTTGATTCCACTCACTTCCTGCATGGGTTCATGTTTTGAATTTGTACAACTAAGAACGATGAATATAAATAAGATTGCGAAAAAGATCTTCATCGATTTTCAGATTTTATACAAATGTATATATAGAAAGGAGGGTCTCCTTTAATAAAAAGGGGTAGGTGCGAAACAGCCCTTAGATGTGTTTTATATTTGCTTTTTAGAATTGGGAATCAATGTCAGCACCATCGGCTTTTACCCTTTGAATAATTTTGTCAGCCACCTTTTTACCTAACTCAAGGGCCACCTCATTATCACTTCGGAAATGAATTCCGGCCTGGAAACGGGATTCGGCTGCATCGTTGGCTTTTTGCCGGAATAATTCCTTTTCCTCAGGAAAGAAATAACCATATACTTCAGCCATGGTAGCTGATATGGCCGCATGACCAGAAGGATAGCCGGGAAAAGGTGGCGTCACCAATATCGCCGGACGAAAAGTTGTATCATATTGACCTGGTCGGATACCCCAATAGGCATATTTAGCATCCCAACAAGCAACAAAGGCATCGTAGCTGGCCACCATCACAGCGGCATTGATGCGGGCTGCACGGGGTGGGTTCATATGAAGATTGCTTTCAAACATTTTTCTAGGTAAGTATTCAGAGAACCATGACTGGTTTGCCCAATAAAATGCATTAGACAGCGATTTGAACGTTTGCTTATAGTTTTTCATTTCTTCCATTTCCTTTGCAAAATCAGGAGGAGGAGCAGGACGAAATTCGCCTGCACTGCTAAGCACGACAGTTTTATTTTGCCCGGCTGTAGGAAACATTGCAAATTTACCTTTCCATGTGCCAGGCTTATCAGGCGTCTTTCCGTCCCATTGAGCCGCTGAGACAAGATCTTTGGTATGTTCAATCTCCCGTTCTGCAATTCTTTTCCCAAGATCAAATCCGGCCCGGGTATCGCTGGGAAATGCAAGGCCTGCCAAAACTCTCGTAGCCATTAATTGCTGCGCCATCCGGTTTACAGAATCAGCAAGTTTTGGAATGAATTTAGAAAAAATGGCGACGGCAACACCCGCGGCAACCGAATGCTCGCATGGATAAGATGGACTCTCGGGTTTCGGCGCGAAAGACCTTATCCTGTTATCCGCCATAAATGGGCGAACACGATTATATGCATATTTAGTATCCCACGCAGCGATCGTGGCGTCATAGGTTGCTGTTCCGAGCAACATGGCAGCAAGAATAGCATACCTGCCGGTATCAACAGGCCATATCTTTTGCATCATTTGCTGGAAACGATACCCGGGAGCGCCAGCATTCCAAAAAATGATCTGTTGTTTTGTTGCCTGATCTATGTTTTTCTGGAGTTCAATCACTTCTTTAATTTCATTCTTATATGATGATGGCGCCGGCAAGCGGTAGTCCTTTCCGGAAGAAATGAACCATGTTTTCCAATTGCCCGCCGATGGTTCAACTTGTGCCCCGATTTGCGCAGCAGCCAGGATAGTTACGATGATCAATGAATATTTTTTCATTTTATAAATAATTTTACACAAGAATATTCATTTAAGAAGATCAGCTGATCTCACCATCTATGAACAGCAGATGATGGTAAACAAATAACACTTTTACGAAGCCCGGCTTATTTTGATACACTTAATTCTAGAATGAACGGCGCTAAGCAAGGTTATCTGACAGCGACCTGTCAACCTTGTACAATGATTTAATAGACTATTTTCTGCAGTTGGTTTACAGCCAGGTCATTTCTATGCCACGTAAAATGAAAAGCACAGGTTTTGCCGATATTTACTCAAAGAAAAGGAAAGGAATGTCAGCTAATACGAAAAAAGTCGCCTTTTATCTATGGGTAGGATTTGCTTACATGATGCTTTGGGTGCTTAGCAATATGTCCGAATATACAGGCAGGCTCCTTCCTTTTTTTCTGAATAATATTTGGCGAGTCATTTATGTCATCGTTCTGAATTTTATTTTCTTTGAATACATCGTGCCGTTGGTGCTTGGGAAGAAGCGATACGTCATTATTAATATCGCGCTTGGTATTTTGTTTTTGTGGATATTCATGATGTTATGGTCCTATGGATTGTATGTATGGAGAATGTTCGGTAAAGCATTGGCTATTTATTCAACGGTATTAATACGGTATGATTCATTGTCGGATGAGATCCAGTCACAGGTGGCATATAGTATGGGCTCGGTTTTCTTTTTCGGAATTATCAGGCATATTTATAATTATATTAAGCTAAAGCAGGCTGCCCAGCAGTTACAAATCGAAAAACAGGCGGCAGAACTTAGCTATCTCCGGTCACAAACCAATCCTCATTTCTTATTCAATACATTAAATAACATTTATTCGCTGTCAAGAGATAAATCTGATCTGGCACCAGAATCGATCCTGCGGCTATCTAAGATCCTTCGGTTCATGCTTTATGAAACAAATGGCGAGTATATTTCGATAGAGCAGGAGATAAAGATCATTGGCGATTATATTGCACTGGAGAGACTGCGTTATGACGAAACGCTGCGTATCAATTTTAATTATGATATCGAAGATATGAAACAGGCCGTCCCGCCGTTGTTGCTTATACCGCTGGTTGAAAATGCGTTCAAGCATGGTGTTTCTGAGACAAGAGGTCATCCCTTTGTTGACATTCATCTTTCAGTCAGAAATCGTCAGTTGACATTTATAGTCAAAAATTCTACGGAAGATCACTCAGACGAGAAAATTGTAAAAGAAAATATTGGGCTTTCAAACCTTAGACAGCAGTTAAAGTTGCTTTATAAGTTTTACGACCTGCGTGTTCAGCAGTACGGCTCTGTGTTTACTGCTACCTTACAAATCAATCTTTCAAGCCATGTCTAAAATAAAATGCATTATCGTTGAGGATGAGCCGTTGGCCGCAAAAGTTTTGTCAGATTATGTTTCTCAGGTTCCCTTCCTTGAACTGCAGGGGACTTTTAAAGATGCAATTCTTGCAACTGAATTTTTGCGGGATAATAACATCGATCTTATCTTTTTGGATATTCATCTCCCCCGGTTAAAGGGCATGGCATTTTTAAAAACGCTTACCGATCCTCCAGCGATAATTGTTACAACAGCCTATCATCAATATGCTGTTGAGGGGTTTAATCTGAATGTGACAGATTATTTGCTAAAGCCATTTGAATTTGAACGTTTTTTAGTTGCCGTAAATAAGGTAAAGGCAGTACAGGGTGAACAACAAAAGTCAATGGGGGGCCATGAGAAGGATTTTATATTTCTAAATGTTCAAAAAAAGAAAGTCAAAATATTGTTTGCAGAAATACTCTATATCGAGAGTCAGCGGGAGTACATAAAGATAGTTACCGCAAAAAAAGAATTCATTTCAAAAATCAGTACACATGAAATAGAATCCTTGTTGCCGTCAAATCTTTTCAAACGTATTCATCGTTCATTTATAATTTCCGTGAGTAAGATCGAATCATACACGGCAGAAGCGGTAGAAGTAAACGGACTTTCTATTCCTGTCGGCA
Source organism: Chitinophagaceae bacterium (assembly GCA_036376375.1). Lineage (GTDB taxonomy): Bacteria > Bacteroidota > Bacteroidia > Chitinophagales > Chitinophagaceae > VBAS01. The sequence goes on along the minus strand of DASVAM010000377.1, from coordinate 429 downwards.
GAGGATATAGAGACGTTCTGGAAAATTTGTAGACTGGTTGTTGCAGGTAGATCAGCAGGGCAAGATGATAAAATCATTTAAGAATGGGGCAGCTCAAACATTGGTAATGAATTTGGGAGGTGAAAAATTAAGGGGTTCACAGATGTTATCGCAAAAATAAAATGCCCCGTTTCTTACGGGGCAATAGTTTGCTGTGGATTGCCAGGCAATCCATGAATCAATTCCGGCAGGGAGTAAAATTATTTACCCCATGTGATGATGCTCAGAACAATGATTACGGCAAAAATCGTTGCGGTAACCAGGCTGCCTTGCACATCAACGTTGTGAAGAAGGGAGTTGATTTTTTTCATAACCTGAATTTTTGTTTTCAAAAATGGTTTAGATCAGGTTTTCAAGGGGCAGAGATTGCATGAACCCATTTGGGTATTC
>DASVAM010000374.1:0-5391 GCA_036376375.1 Chitinophagaceae bacterium | reverse complement strand
GCGGCAAAGTCGAGTCCTCAGCAATTTAAATGCAAAATTTTCTGATGCTTCACAAAGTATTGAAGCAAGGATCAGCAGTCTTTTTAAAGGCAATCAATATTTGCTGTTTGTTTATCAACGCTACAAAGATGTTCGTCTTGTAGGCGCGCCACCTGAAAGCATTGGGAAGTTTGGCGGCGATACTGATAATTGGGAATGGCCACGCCATACGGGCGACTTTTCAGTATTTCGTGTTTACATGAGTAAAGAAGGTATGCCAGCTGATTACAACGAAGAAAATATTCCTTTGAAAGCAAAATGGTTCTTACCTGTCTCCATCAAAGGTTTTAAAGATGGGGACTATACGATGATCTATGGATATCCCGGCAGCACGAACCGCTATGAAACTTCTTATGGGGTAAAACTCAAGACAGATATTGACAATCCAACCCTGGTAAAGCTGCGGGATGTCCGGCTGAAGTATATGTTTGAAGAAATGAAAAAAGATCCCGCGGTTAAACTGCAATTGGCATCAAGCTATGCGGGCATTGCTAATTATTGGAAATTCTATGATGGTGAAAGCAAGCAGCTATTAAAATATGATGTGTATGGTCAAAAGAAAAAAATGGAAGACATATTCATCCATTGGGCTAAAGACAAAAAAGAATATGCGACAATTTTTGATGAGTGGGGAAAGGCCTATGAAGCCTGGAGACCGTATGCAAAACACCGGATGTATATAAATGAAGGGATCTTTGGTTCCCCGTTAATTGCGTTTGCCGCTTCATTGCAACAAATTGAAATAGCATTGGTGCAGCAAGGAAAAACCGTAACAGAAATAAAAAAAGCACTTGAAGAGGCGACAAAGGCAAGAACTGAATTTCTCAAGAAAGAGAATAAAGCTTCGGATGAAAGGATCCTCGCTGAGATCACCTGGATGTATTATACTGATGTTGACAAACAACAGCACCCGATCGATTTTTACAGAACACAAGTGGAAGCATGGGGTAAATTGAATGATGAACAAACGTATAAGAAGTATGCAAAACATGTATTTGAAAAGACAATGATCTTTGATGATACAAAATGGAATGCGTTCATTAAAAATCCGGATGCTAACATATTACAGGATGATCCTGCTTATGGTCATGCAAGTGCCTTCGTGACCAACTATCAAAGCAAGTACTCTGCAAAATTCCAGCAGTTTACAACCAAAAATGTTGAATATGGCAGACTTTACCTTAAAGGGATCATGGAAATGGATACCGTAAAAGCAAAAAAGATGTATCCCGACGCAACATTTACGATGAGAGTAAGTTTCGGAAATGTAAAAAGTTACCGGCCGAGAGATGGTGTATTCTACGATTACGTATGTACTATGAAAGGCGTTCTTCAAAAATACAGGCCCGGTGATTACGAGTTTGATCTGCCCGCAAAAACATTGGAGCTGGCTAAGAAAAAAGATTTTGGTCAATATGCTGATAAACTAAAAAAAGACCTGGTAGTTTGTTTCATTACAACAAATGATATTACAGGAGGCAATTCAGGGTCACCCGTTATAGACGCGAATGGAAATTTATTGGGCCTTGCTTTTGATGGCAACTATGAAGCATTGAGTCACAAAATCGCATTTGACAAAGACCTGAATCGAACGATCTGCGTTGATGTTCGGTATATGCTTTGGTGTATTGATAAATTGGGCGGGGCTTCTCACCTGATCAGTGAACTAAAGCTGGTAAAATAGTTTGTATTGTAGCCTGGTAAAGGCGGGGGTCTTTTATTCCTGTGAATATTTACTTAACATTGCATCACAACTTTACTTGTGAAATCGCTGCGAAAGGTTTTTATTGTCTTTTTCTTCCTCAACAGCAGTTGCCTTGTTGCGCAGGTAAAATTTAGTCTTGCGACCGATGTTTCCCTGATCCACAGCTTTAACGAAGAACAAGAATTTACTTCACTTGGACAAACCGTCATACCGCAATGGCATTTTGATAATAAAAGCACGCTGTATGCCTGGTTTAGCTACCATGCAAATGGAAAATATAACACTACGCTAACCGCCACGGCCAAATCTCCTTCGACGCAGCCGCAAAGTTTTACCTTCAACAATGAATCTCAAATGCGTTTAAGGCAGATCTCTATCGGGTATAAACGATATCTCTTGGGCTCATTTGAAAACCTGGAGAAACTGAATGTTTATTTGGCAGGGGGATTTGGATTGATGCTAGGAACTGCTTCCAATACATTTTCGACAACCATCGATACAGCGCTATATACCATAAACAGCAAAGTAGTTCACGGCACCGGTGATTTTAAAAGGCTCACCTTTGATGTAACCGGCGGGGTAGAGTTTCCGGTCGCCTATGAGATCTTCATTTATTCAGAGGTAAGATTGCATCTTCCGACCACTGATTATCCAAGCAGCTATCTTGTGAAAAGTTCCAATGCACCCTTTCTCGGAGGCATTAATTTGGGAATAAGAGTTTTATTTAATGCTGATCCTTAAAACAACTTCATGAAAGATAAGCAGATCATTTCGCAGGTTGAAATTTATAAGCTGCGCATGCCATTGATTGAGCCATTCATTACTTCACTGGCCTACGAAACCCATGTAGAAAATGTGATCGTTGTAGTAAGAACCGAGGCTGGTATCTCCGGTTTTGGAGAAAGCAGTCCGTACATGCCCGTGAATGGAGAAAGTATCGATACCTGTTTTATCGTCGCACAGTATTTTGCCAAACTATTAAAAGGCGCTAATGCTTTGAAGCTGCAGGAGCAGCTTGCTGCTATGGATAAACTCATCTATGCAAATACAAGTATTAAAAGTGCATTTGATATTGCACTGCATGATATTATTGGTCAGCATAAACAAGTACCTCTTTATGAATTATATGGCGGAAAGAACAACAAAGAACTGGTAACCGATTACACAGTGAGTCTTGCCGATGCGGAAAAAATGGCCGCAGACGCACTGAAAATAAAAAACCAGGGTTATCCTTCTATTAAAGTGAAATTGGGAGAATCAAAGAAAAAGGATGTTGAAAGAATAAAAATGATCCGTGAGGCGGTGGGTAATGATATCCCGGTTCGTATTGATGCTAACCAGGGATGGGGTGTAAAGGAAGCCATCGAAACATTGAATGCATTGGATGAATATAATGTTGAACATTGCGAAGAACCGATTGCCAAATGGAACTTTATGCAATTGAGAAAAGTGAAAAAGAAAAGCCCGATTCCAATCATGGCGGATGAAAGTTGTGGCGATGCACATGATGCCGCAAGACTGCTGAAGCTGAAAGCCTGTGATATGTTCAATATAAAAGTTGGAAAGGCGGGTGGTGTTTATAATGCTTATGAAATCGTAAAGCTCGGCGATAAGGCAAAAATGCACATGCAGGTGGGTGCCTTTCTTGAATCCAGGTTAGGAATGACAGCATCGGCTCATCTGGCACTCTGCAGTGATCATATTGTTCATTGTGATTTCGATACACCGCTCATGTTTTCTGAAGATATAGTTTCCGGAGGATTAACTTATCATGCAAATGGAGTGATGAAGGTTCCGGATGTGCCGGGACTGGGTGCCCGTATTGAACAATGGCAATTGGATAAGCTTGAAAAAGTAATAATTTAATCCCATGAACGATTTCGTTCTCTTCCAGTCTTTTTTTAACGAAGATGAAGCAGCCCCGGTTGTTGAAACCCTGAAGAGGAATGCCATTGAATACAAGGTGGAAAAGCTCAAACAACCGCTTGATTCCACTATTGCCGGTGAGTCAGTTGAAAACAAGATATTTCTTACGATTCGTCCGCGTGATTTTGCAAGAGCTAATGATGTACTTGATAAGGTCATTCTTGATAATATCCAATTGCTTGAAAAGGATTATTATCTCTTTTCATTTACAAATGAAGAGTTGAACGACATCATTCATAAACCTGATGAGTGGAGTCGCCAGGATTTTTTGATCGCAAGAAAAATTTTAGAGGACCGCGGTACTGCTGTTCCCGATGAAGAGATCAATGCGATCAAATCAAAACGAGTGAAAGAATTGGCCAGACAGGAAAAAGGAAGCATTTCCTGGATAATTCTTGGTTACCTGCTAGCCCTTGTCGGCGGTTTTATGGCTTTGATAATTGCATTGCCGTTCATCTTTGCAAAAAGGACATTACCGGATGGGAACAGGATTTTTATGTATACCAAAGCAACAAGGGACCATGGAAAACTGATATCGGCTATCATGGTCATTGGCCTAATCATAAATATTCTTTTTACCGACAACCTGTTTTTTGCTTTTTTTGGATTTGTCGGACATAGGTTTTAAGATCATTTTTTTAGTTTGGAGTTCCATTGGGTTTCAAAATCTGTAATCGTTTGCCAATCACGCAATATCCCGGCGCGGCGGCTTGAACCACGACAGACCTACTCAGCTACCTTGCATTAGATTTGCGAATATCTTTTGCCTTTTCAAAAGCTGCCAAACAACTATCCAGCGGTTGACCTTGCTTATAAATACAGTCACAGAAAGCTTCGCAAGCGGCTGGGTTTTTGCCCGACGCACATTGATTTCTGCACTCGGCTTCAGAGTTGCCGGGCACAATCTCATACAAATAGAAAGTACCGATAATAATAAAGGCTACCGCAACAATCGAACTTCCAAAAAATATGATTCTGATTCGTTTATTTAATGGCCTTTTTTCAACACGAGGATCTTTTTCCGACTGCTTAAATGGCAAAATGTGTTTTAAACGGTCATAGTTCCAAACTAATAAAAACAAGCATGCCAATAGCATCATCGTGTTAAGCCGGGTACCGTTAAAGCGGGTAGCATAAGTCAGCACACAGATATTGACAATGGCGGGAAGATACATCAGCGCACCAAGAAGAGAAGTTGCCGGGATCAGTAATAATATAGCTGTTATGATTTGAGCAATTCCGATAAATGTGTAGTAATATCCTGTCAGCTGTAAAGCATCGAAGTAATGTCCTAAAGGATTATTGGACGGCAGGCCGGCGGCGAAGCGTTCGCCCATGATTTTAATATAGCCCGAAGGAATAAAGCTCGCTGCCAGGGCGACGCGGCAAAAAACAGCGAATCCCTGGAACCATTTATCTGACTTTGCTTCATAATATATTTCTTCCATCCTGCTCATAGCTACATATTAAGTACAGGACACAAAACGTTTTGGTGGTTTTACTTCCAGTTCCTTAAACAACCAATAGCGGAATATTCCGTACGCGAAAAATCATACTTTTTTACGGGTGAATATTTTACTCAGGAGGTAATGAAGAACTAATGCCATTGCAGTCCAGTAGAAAGCAAAGGCGATAACCAAAACCGGGGGCACCGGGTCCGGATCTTTACCTAAAAATGACAACGGCCCTATCAAAACGAATTTGACAGGATATAAAATTTT
>DASVAM010000359.1:0-3442 GCA_036376375.1 Chitinophagaceae bacterium | reverse complement strand
ACGCAGTTAAGCCCTGTTACAGTATATGCAAGAACACATAACCTGCTTAGTTCAAAAGGAAATAGTCCCGGCCCCGACCTGAAATGGGGTTATACTGATGCGTATAAAGAAGATAACAATGGCAATGCGATTTATGACTGGACAATTATTGACAGCATTATAGATACTTATATACAACGTGGCATCAGGCCGCTGATGGAAATCGGTTTTATGCCAAAAGACCTTTCATCCAAACCTGAACCGTATGAACATACATGGAGTAAAGGAGGAAATTTATGGACCGGATGGACCTACCCGCCAAAAGATTATAACAAATGGAGAGAGCTGGTTTATCAATGGGTGAAACATTCTATTGAACGATATGGGAAAAAGGAAGTAACAACATGGTTGTGGGAAGTGTGGAATGAACCTGATATTCCTTACTGGTCGGGAACATTTGAAGAATACTGTAAACTGTATGATTATGCTGCGGATGGATTGAAAAAAGCATGTCCTGAATGCACGATTGGCGGGCCGCATACTACCAGTCCGCGGAGTGATAAGGCTTATAAATATTTAACTGATTTTATTCAACATTGTCTGCGGGGTAAAAATTATGCAACGGGAAAAACAGGAACGCCATTACAATACATCGGTTTTCATGCAAAAGGCTCGCCGGAGTTTGTTGACGGGCATATCCGTATGAATATGGGCGTCCAGTTAAAAGATATTCAGCGGGGATTTGAAGCAGTCAAGTCATTTGCCGAATTAAAAAATATTCCCATTATTATTGGCGAATGCGACCCGGAAGGATGTGCCGCCTGTTCTGAAAAGCGGGACCCGAAATATGGCTATCGCAATGGCACCATGTATTCAAGCTATACTGCTTCATCTTTTTCAAGAATTTATGAGCTGATGGATAAGTATAAAGTGAACCTGAAAGGCGCAGTGAGCTGGTCGTTTGAATTTGAAGACCAGGAATGGTTTGCCGGTTTCCGTGATTTGGCTACACATGGTGTTGACAAACCCGTTCTTAATATTTTCCGGATGTTTGGCATGATGAGCGGAAAAAGAGTGTTGGTTAAAACAAATAACGGACTCAGTGCAACCGATATAATTACAAAAGGAGCGAGAGAAAAAAACGACATCAATGCCATTGCAAGTAAGAATGCCAATTCAGTTTGTATCATGGTCTGGAATTATCATGATGATAATGTACCCGGATCTTCTTCACCTGTTGAATTAGCGGTTAATGGAATTGGTCATAACAATGTGCTGGTACATCATTATCGTATAGACCAGCAATTCAGCAATTCATTTGAAGCATGGAAAGCCATGGGAAAACCTCAGCAGGTTTCAGATGAACAATACAAAGTGTTGGAAAAAGCAGGGCAGCTGGAATTATATTCTTCACCGGAATGGAAGAAAGCGGAGAAAGGAATTATGCAATTAAAATTTGATTTACCGCAACAGGGTGTATCATTTATACGAATAACATGGTAATTATAATATTCCAAGTATGAGAAGAGATATTTTTTACCTGGTTCACTTATATCCTTATCAATACTTAAGAACTTCACTTGTATTGGTTGTGTTTCTTTTTTCATTAATTACAACGGCACAATCAGTTAAAGTAAAAACATTTAAAGGAGGCAAGAAGATCAGCCCTGATTTATTCGGGTTGTTTTTTGAAGATATCAATTATGCTGCTGATGGAGGTCTTTATGCCGAACTGGTGCAGAACAGGTCCTTTGAATACAGCCCGGCAGATAACAGGCAATGGCACCCTCTTTCATTCTGGGAATACATCACACCCGGTTTTTCTTATGGTAAAATAAATATTGAAACAGGGAATCCGGTTCATCCCAATAATCCGCATTATGCTGTATTGACTATTGAGCATATCGGTTCCGTTCCCGACCGGCCTGCCCGTCCGGGCCAGCAACCGCTACCTGCATTTATAACGACAGGAAGACCGGGTGTTGGAATAAAAAATTCAGGTTTTGCCAATACGATCACTAAAAAAGGCGAACTGTATAATTTCTCATTTTTTGCAAGACAACTTTCAGACAACCCTGTTGATATGTATGTTAGTCTGCAGGATGCAAAAGGAAAATTGCTGGCGGAAAGCAAGCTGACCATTAATAAAAAAGACTGGAGCAAATACACTGGTTCTTTCAAAACATCAGATGAAAGCGATAGCACACAAATTGTTCTGACTGGAGTAAGCAAAGGAACAATTGCGCTGGATGTAATCTCGCTGTTTCCTGAAAATACATTTAAGAAAAGACCCAATGGTCTTCGTGCAGACCTTGCTCAATTGCTTGCAGATATGAAACCGGCTTTTATTCGTTTTCCCGGCGGATGCCTGGCCCATGGCGATGGTCTGGCAAATATGTATCGCTGGAAAAATACGATCGGCCCTTTGGAACAGCGTATTGAACAAAAAAATCTATGGGGTTATCATCAGACAGCAGGGCTGGGTTATTATGAATACTTCCAGTTTTGTGAAGACATCAGCGCAAAGCCTTTACCTGTTTTACCTGCAGCAGTCAGTTGCCAAAACTCAGGTGGTACCTGGCGTATCGGTGGTACAGGTCAGCAGGCATTACCCACAGAGGAAATGCAGGAATATATTCAGGAAGTGCTCGACCTTATTGAGTGGGCCAACGGACCCGCAACTTCCGGATGGGGAGCAAAACGGGCAGCAGCAGGTCATCCGGCATCATTTAATTTACAGTATATCGGTATTGGCAACGAAGATAAAATTACACCAGCGTTTGAGCAGCGCTTTAAAATGATTTATGAAGCCGTCAAAGCCAAACATCCTGAAATTATTTTGATTGGTACCAGCGGCCCGTTTCATTCCGGTGAAGATTTTGAGAAAGGATGGAAACTGGCAAATGAGATAAGGGTGCCGGTGGTTGATGAACATTATTATGTGCAACCAGAATGGCTTATCAGCAATCAATACAGGTATGATACATATGACCGCAATGCCGGCAAAGTTTATCTTGGTGAATACGCATCATGGGGCAATAAATTATATAATGCCATTGCGGAAGCTTTGTATATGACAGGACTTGAACGTAACGGTGATGTGGTAAGTATGACCTCTTACGCTCCGTTGTTTGCAAAAAAGAATAATACACAATGGACAACGGATATGATATTTTTTGATAATGGCGGTTATTATGTCACTCCCAATTACCATGTTCAAAAACTTTTTTCACTGAACAATGGTGATTATTATTATGATAAGGTCATAATAAAAGACAATGCCGATTCCCTGCTTGCCGGTTCTTGTGTGTACGACAGCAAATCGGGAGATATAATACTTAAACTTGTTAATGCAGGTAAACAACAAAAACAGGCAAAAGTTGATTTAACCAGGTTTGGAAAATTCAAACCCGATGCTGAAAAGACAGAATTAAGCGGCAGCGCTGATGCTGCTAATTCTTTT
>DASVAM010000355.1:0-6012 GCA_036376375.1 Chitinophagaceae bacterium | reverse complement strand
GTGGTAATGGGCATTATTCTTTGTTATGTAAGCATCTATTATCATTCCGTATGGCCGGCGATCATTATCCATCTTTCGCTGGCATTAAGTCATGAGATCACTCTTTTGATAAATAACAAGTCACTCATTAAAAAATCATGGACATGAAAATTTTGATCACAGGCGCCACCGGGTATATTGGTTATAAGCTGGCCATAGAAGCGGCCAGGAGAAATTATACGGTACATATTCTTGTAAGAGATCTGCACTCGCCGCTTTTACCCGTACATCCCAACATTATAAAATTCAGAGGAGATATTACCGATAAAAGGTCAGTAATAACTGCCATGGTGAATTGTGATAAGGTGATCCACGCTGCTGCCATTGCTAAACTTTCCGCAAAAGACAACAGTATTTTTTATTCTGTAAATGTGGAAGGAACACGCAACATGCTGGATGCAGCATTGGCATTGGGCGTAAAGAAATTTGTTTTCACCAGCTCCGGTGCAGTGATCGGCCCATCGGGCAAATTTCCAATGAGTGAAAATGATCCGCGCATCGCTGCATTTGAAAACGATTATGAGATCTCAAAACATTGGGCCGAGGAATTAGTAAAGGATTATTGCCGCAGGGGGTTGTTCGCAATCATAGTGGCAGCACCAAGGGTATACGGACCGGGCCATGATTGCAATGGCAACACGATGAATGTGCTCCTAAAAAATATACTTTCCCTGCGTCTTGCATTTGTTCCATCTTGTGATGAGGTAGTCGCCAATTATGCTTTTGTTGACGACGTGGTAAATGGCCATTTCCTGGCAATGGATAAAGGATTGGGTGGTGAAAAATATATTCTTGGTGGCGAGAACCTGTCTTACAGATCTTTTTTCCAGGCCATCAGGCAAAACTCGGGTAAAAAGATCCGGCTGATCCGTGTACCAAAATTTTTGTTGAAGATCTGGAGCTTCTTTTACATGTCTATATGTTCATTACTGAAAAAAGAAACCCATATTTCTCCGAAAGTAGTCGACAGGCTTGCACGGAATCGTGCATTGAATTGTGATAAGGCAATCAGACAATTAGGCTACTCTATAACACCCTTCTCCGAAGGAATACAAAAAACTATTCTCCACCTATCCGAAGGGACCCCTTCGGGAAAAAACAAAAATTATGCGTAATCAAAATTTTGCACTGATAACCGGTGCCAGCGACGGATTTGGAAAAGCATTGGCCTTAGAATGCGCAGCACGCAATATAAATCTTGTGCTTGTTGCGCTGCCGGGTTCCGGTCTTGGCAATCTGTGTTGCTACATAGAAAGAAATTTCAATGTAACAACCTGGTATATGGAACATGACCTTTCAAAAAAAGATGAGTGTTATACTCTCTTTAATGAAATAAATCGCTTACAGATCCCCGTCAATATACTTATCAATAATGCCGGCATTGGCGGCACTCACTACTTTGATGAACGGGATGCAGAGTTCTATTACAAACAAATTGAGCTGAATGTTGTTTCTCCAACTATTCTGACACATTTGTTTATTCAAAATCTTTTGCCCAATTCGCCGGCTTATATCTTAAATGTCAGCAGTCTTGCCAGCTTTTTCTATTTGCCAAAAAAACAAGTTTATGGCGGAACAAAATCTTACCTCGTCGCTTTCTCAAGGAGTCTGCGTCGTGAATTAAAAAATAAGGGAATAAGCGTAAGTGTCATTTGTCCGGGCGGAATGAATACAAATCCGCAAATCGTATTTCAGAATCTCAATACGAGTGGGCTCAGTCGCTGGTCGATCATGGACCCCGATGCCGTTGCAAAAATTGCTATTGAAGGAATGTTCAAAAAGAAAGAAATGATCATACCTGGTTTTTGGAACAAGATGTTCATGTTGTTTGATAAACTACTCCCCAAATGGTATAAAGAAATGCTTACTGACAGAACGATGAAAGAAAGCAAGACGATCAGAAACCCCGTCGTATTTTCTATCAACCCATTAAAAACCGCTGTCTAAAAGACAAAGAAAAGTAACATGCAAGACATCAACACGATAGGAACCATTGTACTGGGTGTGCTAACAACGATCGAACTATTAGTATGCTTTTTACAAAGAGACCAGGCGAAGTTAAAAGACATCCTTGCGAACATCTGTCTTGGCTTTTTTGTGATACTGACGGGTTTTTTCATGAAAGCTATTGCGCTGACGGTGTACACAGCGGTGTACTCAGTGGCGCTGATTAAACCGGCTCCTTCATTTCTGTTATGGGTAGCGGCATTTTTCCTGTGTGATTTTGTTCTTTATGTTTATCATTTGCTCGGGCACAAAACGCGGTTGTTGTGGGCGGCACATGTTGCACACCATTCCTCATTACATTATAATTTATCAGTTGGGTTCCGCCTAAATTTTATTCATCTGTTCTATCGCTTCCTGTTTTGGGCGCCGCTTTGTCTGATCGGCATCACTCCCCAAATGATCCTTTTGCTTGAATCGTTGACCGCAATATGGAATTTTTTAATTCATACCGAAAAAATAGGGAAACTTGGCTTTCTTGACCTGCTATTCAATACACCTTCCAACCATCGTGTGCATCATGCATGCAATCCGCAATACCTTGACAAAAATCTTGGCGGTATACTCATCCTTTATGATCGCCTTTTTGGCACCTATGCCAAAGAGACCATTCAACCCGTTTATGGAATCACGCATAATATCAACAGTCACAACCCCGCGAACGTTTTGCTGTACGAGTATAAAAATGTATTCCAGGAGGTTTCAGGGATCAAAGGATTAAAAAATAAAACCAGGTTTTTGTTTTCAAAACCGGGATCTGCACTTATCGGAACCCGAAATGATGACTCACACAAATTGAATGAAGAGACCAAGCTATTTTATACACCTCTAAATAAAGCGATATGATATTTTATCTTTTAGGCCTGCTCAGCTATTATAAACTTGCCAATAAACCTGTGCCGGCCAGTATATGCCTCCTGTTTTTTGGAGTTGTGACGGTGCCGCCGACCATAACGCTATTCTTCTTTCTTAATACGCACTGGGTATTCCGGTTGATCGCCTTCGCAGGAGGATTATTCTGCTGGACTTTCATCGAATATTTTATACACCGCTTCATGATGCACGGAAAAGAAAAAAAAGAATATCAAAAAACGCTGCATTTCCACCATCATGTTACCGGAACGATATTCACCAGCCAGGTAAAAAGAATATTGTACTCTTCAGCCGCAATCATTCTTATATGCTGCAGCCTTCTCTTTAGCAGCTATCTATTTATGATAGCCGGTATTGCCACTGGCCTGTCAATATACAGTTATATGCATGTATTACTCCATAAACAATGGGCATCAAAATGGATCGGAGGCCTTCAAAAATTTCACATGCAGCATCATTTCGGTCAAACCGAAAAATGTTTTGGTGTAACGAATACTCTTTGGGATAGAGTTTTTAATACGATCGGTAAAACGGACAAGATCGCCGGAGCAAAATCAAACGAGCTCTATTTTGGTAAAAAAGATACACAAGATCTTATCACTCATAAACAAGCCGTATGAAATTCAAATCAAAAAACGATTCTGATTTCTTTTCAGAACTTATTAAGAAAGTTGACGACCACATGGAAAAAAAAGGTGGTAACCGCTTTGCAGATGCAAGCATCTACATAAAAGGATGCCTCCTGGTTACACTTTATGTAAGCAGCTATATGCTTTTACTGAGCGGTAGCCTTACTACACTATTCTCGATCCTATTTGTAATGATCATGGGGCTTAGCGGAGTCATGATCGTTTTTAACATTGTTCATGATGCATCACATAATGTTCTGTTTAAAAACAGGTCTTTAAACAGGGCCCTCGCCTATCTCGGCGACCTGATGGGAATGAATTCTTATATCTGGAATATCCGGCATAATATCCAGCATCACACCTTTACGAATATTGCCGGTGGTGACGTTTTATTAGACAGTATTCCCTTCATACGGGTCAGTCCACAACAGAAAAAATACCGGATACATAAATACCAGGCCTGGTATGTTCCACTCTTATACATGTTCTATTCCATCTTCTGGGTTTTCTTTATTGACTTTAACATGTTCAGGCAAAAAGAAATGGGCAATTACAAAAACCTGCGGCACTCATGGCAGGAATGGACAAAACTTATTCTCTTCAAGTCATTCTATCTTTTCTACATGATCGTGTTTCCGGCATTTATAATTGGTATTCCCTTATCATCAGTGCTTATCGGTTTTCTCATCTATCACATTGTAGCCGGTACATTGTTATCCACGGTTGTTGTATTAGGGCATTGCGTTGAAGGAGCGGAATATACCGCTCCTGATGAAAATGGTATTATCCAAAACTCATTTCTGCAGCATGAATGGAATGCCACTTATGATTGCAACACGGACTCAAAAATACTTCACTGGATCACGGGAGGCTTAAATACTCATCTTGCTCACCATCTTTTTCCGAAACTATGCCATTGTCATTATTTAGACGTTACAAAGATCATCAGGGACCATTGTGCCGAGCATCATGTCAATTATCAGCATTACAGTTTGGGGGAAGCGATCATTTCTCATTTTAATTTTCTAAAAATACAGGCAAACGCATAAAAGAAGCGCAACACCTAAATCCCGAAAACATGAAACGTTTACTAAAAAACTGGTTTGAATTGTACAGCGTACTTGTCTGTATTGTTGCGACGCTGCCTTTCATTATACCTGCCTGCTTCTTACGGCACAACTATCCTTTATTTTTCCACTCCATTCTTTTTTTAACAGGCTGGATCGTTTGGACCTGGGTCGAATACCATTATCATCGTTTTATGTTACATCACAAAAAAGGGAAATCAAAAACAAGTACATCAAAAAGCCATCACCATCATCACACAAATACAACACAATTTGAAACAACCATGTTGCACAGGGCTTTGTTTTTTATTCTCAGCTGTGTGTTTGTGTGTATTGCCTGCCGGCTGGACAATTTTTTCACGCTCTTCACAGGCTTCTTCTGGGGCTGGACAGCATTTTGTTTTATCCATTATTTACTCCACATAAAATGGACAAAAGCGATCCTGCCGCGTCACCACGAATTCCATATTGCACATCATTGCAAATACACTGATAAATGTTTTGGAGTCAGTGTAATATGGTGGGATGTTTTATTTGGAACAGCGCCAAAAAAGAAACCCGCCACCAACAACAAGATTTTGAATTTCTATTATATGAAATAAGCCACTAACAACTTCAAAAAAAATAAAAACTAAACAATGAAAAAGATCTTTAAAAATCCACCGGCCTGCCGACTGCTAATTTCTCTTTTTTTGTTTGCTCCCTTTACGATAATGGCACAAAAAAAGGAGTCAGTCATTAAAAAAATCTATTTCCAGGCTGCAGGAGGAGGCAATACGATTGAAGGTGATCATGGCGAAATTGGATTGCAGACAGTATTTAAAAATAAATGGAGTGCTACGATCTCCTACCATAGCCTGGTGATGGAACCCAAAAATCTTCCATCAGATTATGTGGCAGGAAGCGGGGTTGTATTCTTTCTTTTTCCTTATGTTGACAATGCAGCTGTAGAAATGGAACTGTTTAGCCTTACAGCAGGTAGATACTTTCAAACGGGGAAGAAAAGCTGGATCACGACGGAAGCAGGTGTTTCTCTTGTAAAAGGACAGGCTGTTAGTTTTGAGCGCAGACCTGTTACCAGCACAGATTCCTGGGGAATGCTTTTCGGCGTATCCAGCACCAGTTCAAATTATGCCACAATGTTTGAAAATAAATCTGCTGTGGGAGCTATGCTAAGGGCAGATTATAATTGGGCATTCTCCCGCTTTTTTGGCCTGGGGGCAGGCGTATTTGCCAATTTCAATTCAATTCAATCTCCCGTTGGCTTCAATTTGAAAATGACAATGGGGCTGATGAGGCAAAAAACAAAATCAAAAAAATAAAAACTGATAGTAAACAAAACTTAAAATCAATTATGAAAAAAATCATGGTTTGTTCTATGCTGCTTGCTTTTTCGGTAA
>DASVAM010000345.1:0-4477 GCA_036376375.1 Chitinophagaceae bacterium | reverse complement strand
CTGGTAGGGGTTTCCATTTATATACGCCTAAAGATGAAAGAATCCCCTTTGTTTGCCAAACTGAAAACCGAAGGGAAGACATCTGTAAATCCATTGAAAGAAAGTTTTGCCCACAAGGGGAATTTAAAAATGGTATTGCTTGCTTTGTTTGGCGTCGTAATGGGACAGGGAGTGGTATGGTACACGGGGCAATTTTATGCGCAATACTTTTTGGAAACAAAATGCAATATCGACTTTGAGCAAACACGAACCATTATGTTGTGGGCCATAGGATTTGCCACACCATTTTTTATCGTATTCGGAAAATGGAGTGATAAGATCGGTAGAAAATGGATCATGCTCACAGGAATGTTCCTCGCAATTGTTACTTACCGGCCCCTGTTTAATCAACTTTTTGTGATCTCCGACACAAGCAATAAAAAAGAATTAGTCACAAGAAAAGAGATCAATACAAAACTAACTCCGATCAGTAACACAGGAAATTCATTAAGAACAGTGACCAGCACCCGTCATTTTAAAGAAGGGATACGAATTGTAGAAGTTAAGAACGATACCCTCTATGCTGACCCGGTCCGGGTTACCCTAAAACCCGAGATCAAAACAGCTAAATTGCTAAATGATGAAAATTACCGGATGAGCATCATCATTGTATTTATTATGATCCTGTATGTAACGATGGTGTATGGTCCGATCGCTGCCTTTCTGGTAGAGTTGTTTCCCACCAAAATCCGTTATACATCCATGAGCTTGCCCTATCATATTGGGAACGGTGTATTTGGCGGGCTAACGCCATTTATTGCGACGCTTTTGACAACGATATATACAGGAGATATTTTAGTTGGGCTTTATTACCCGATCATTATTGCAGCCGTGAGTCTTGTAATTGGTCTTTTATATGTTTCCAACAAAATTGATCCAAACGTTAATGATTAGGCCCCATCCCGACCTGCCCCAACAGGGAAGGCCACCAGCGAACAGAACCAGCTTATTTGAAAATACATATAGAATTTGAACAACATAAATAAAAATTATGAACAACATTAAAAAGTTCGCAGGTATTATTTGGATCGTTCTTGGTCCTTTAGCTATTTTTTATCTTATTAAAACTGCACTGGAAGAAATTGCAAAAAAGCCGGTGATCGACACCAAGATCCAATGGATCGTGTTTGTCGTCATTTTTATTCCTATAGCTGTCGGATTTATGATCTTCGGCTGGTATGCCCTGAACAATGAATATCAACACCTGCCCGAAAGCTCGAAAGAAATAGAGGATTAATTTTTGTTTAACCGCGCGGTCCGGATGGCTCCTTATATTTCAACAAATTTTTTTACAATCTTTAAACAATTCCACCTTGCCATTGTTATTACCTGAAACTAATTTTGCCCCGCAATGAAAAAAATAGCCATACTCTTCATAATAATTTTTGCCCTGGTGCAGGCAGCGCCGGTGGTGATGGCTGTTTTTACGGACGTATCCTCTTTTTTTATTGCAGATGAGGAAAAAGGTGAAGAAAAAACAGCCGGCGACATCAAAGAAAAAAAATACGAGGCTGATTTTGCTTTTCGGTCGGCAGAATTTTCAAACCGCCTGAATACGGCGCTTCATTTGGCAGAAAAAATACCGGCTCATCCCTCGGCAGATAATCTTACTCCCCCTCCCAATTTTTGTTAATTGATTTCATGGATTGTATTCCTCATGTACCGCATGAGTGTATTCGTATCACCCATTAACAAAAAATATGTCATTAAAATTAAGTCCGGTTGCCAGGATTCTGAACCTTGTAAAACTGGAACGTAAAGAAATATCCGCCGTATATTTTTTCGCCATACTCAGTGGTGTTATCCAATTATCACTGCCGCTGGGCATACAGGCCATCATCGGGTTTGTATTGGGTGGCGCTATGTCTACCTCGCTAATCATCTTAATTGCATTGGTCATCATCGGTGTGTTATTTACCGGCATCATGCAGGTAAACCAGATGCGTATTATCGAAAAAGTGCAACAGAAAATTTTCGTCCGCTATTCATTTGCCTTTTCTGAAAAGCTACCGCTGCTTGATCTAAAAAAGATGGACAGCTTTTACCTCCCGGAGCTGGTGAACCGTTTCTTTGAAATTTCTATTTTACAGAAAGGCTTATCCAAGCTTTTGCTTGAAATACCAACAGCCTCTATCCAGATTATTTTCGGGTTGATACTGCTTTCTTTTTATCACCCGGCCTTTATCCTGTTTGGTGTGCTCCTCATTTTTATTCTTTGGCTGATTTTATACTACACCGGCAGCCGTGGCCTTGAAACAAGTCTCACCGAAAGCCGCGCCAAATATGGTATTGCCGCCTGGCTGGAAGAAATGGCAAGAGTGATAAAGTCATTGAAGTTTTCCAGGGGAGGAAATTTTTACCATGAAAGGACAGATGAAAAAGTCGCCGGCTACCTGGATGCAAGAACCAGTCATTTTAAAATTCTGCAACAACAGTTTTTCACATTGATTGGTTTTAAAGTCATCATTACCGCAGCCATGCTGATTGTGGGTTCTTTTCTGTTGATAAACCAGCAAATCAATATCGGCCAGTTTATCGCTGCGGAAATCGTTATCATTCTTGTCATCAACTCCGTGGAAAAACTGATTGGCAATCTCGATAACGTGTATGATGTGCTTACTTCGGTTGAAAAATTGAGCCGGCTGACGGACAAACCGGTTGAGGAAAACGGTAATCTTCCATTTACTCCCGGCTCCAATGGTGTTGCATTAAAAATGCAGCAGGTTTCATTTGGTTATACACCTGCTCTCACCGTCTTAAAAAATACCAGCTTTGAAATAAAACAGGGGGAAAAAGTGGCCATTGACGGTGCAGATGGACAAGGTAAATCAACCTTACTAAAAATGTTTACCGGCGCCTACAATGATTTTGAAGGTTCCATTTTGGTTGACAATATTCCCCTTGCCAATTATGATCTACCAACGCTGCGTTCGCAAACCGGCATCCTGCTGAATCAACAGGATATTTTCCAGGGAACATTAATGGAAAATATCACAATGGGTAATCCGGGAATTTCTTTAAAGCGGCTGAATGAGCTGGTTGAAAAAACAGGGCTGGTTGATTATATGAGCACACTGCCGAAAGGTTATGATACGGAACTGGATGCTACGGGAAAAAGACTACCAAGGAATGTCATTCATAAAATCTTACTGGTGCGTGCACTGGCACATAATCCTTCGCTGCTGCTCCTGGAGGAACCCTGGCAGGGATTGGCAGATAAAAACAAAAAAATGATAAAAGAAACATTGCTGCATGAAAGCAGGAATACCACCCTGCTTGTAGTTACCAATGATAAAGAATTTCACCAGCAATGTGATAAAATTATTTTCCTCAGCGAAAATGGCTGCGTGGTAACCGAAGGTTATAACCAGGCGCCATCCGGAGGAGAGGGAATCTAACACCAACAAACATGACACTCAATACTACTTATAAATCTATACAGCATATCTACCGGCATAATAAATACAGCCGCATCCGCTATTGGTTTTTTGGCTTGATGATATTGTTTTCCATTATTCTTTTTCTGCCATGGACACAGAACATCCGCGCAAAAGGAACAGTAACAACGCTGAGACAGGAACAACGTCCCCAGCAACTGAACCCGATCATCCCCGGCAAGATCATCAAATGGCACGTGAAAGAAGGTGATTTTGTAAAAGCCGGTGATACATTGATTCAGCTGGCAGAAATCAAGGACGAATATTTTGACCCGAACCTGCTGAACCGTACACAGGAACAACTGAAAGCTAAAGAGCTCACCGTTGATTTTTACCAGAACAAAGTAAATGCTACTCAAAGCCAGGTAACAGCGCTGAATGCAGCCCGTGATTTAAAACTGGAACAGTTACAAAACAAACTGCAGCAGTTGCACCTGAAAGTACAGAGTGATAGCATGGAATTCGTAGCCGCCGTCAATGACTTTAAAATTGCAACCCTACAGTACAACCGGCAAAAGGCGATGTATGACAGCGGGCTGGTTTCACTTACCCAGCTGGAACAAAGAAACCAGTCTTACCAAAATGCAATGGCTAAAAAGATTTCTGCTGAAAATAAATTTGCCAATACCAAACAGGACCTCACGATAACAAGAATTGAAATGAACAGTGTGCAGCAGGATTACATAGAAAAAATTTCCAAGGCGCAGGGTGATCAGTTTCAATCACTTTCTGAAATTGCCGGCAGCCGCGGAGAGATTGCAAAACTACAAAACCAGTATTCCAATTACAATATCCGAAGCAGCTTGTATTACATCACTGCGCCGCAAAGCGGGCAGATCACCAAAGCGAAAAAATCAGGCATTGGGGAAATTGTAAAAGATGGAGAGATGCTGGTGGAAATCGTACCCGACAAAATACAATATGCGGTAGAAATGTTTGTGAGGCCGGTTGATTTACCCTTGATAACGGCTGGACAAAAAGTGAGTTTGCTATTTGATGGC
>DASVAM010000092.1:0-2795 GCA_036376375.1 Chitinophagaceae bacterium | reverse complement strand
TTGCCCTGCGTTATTTACCAGTATCTCTACATCATATTCTTTTGAACAGATCTCATCGTATAACTCAAACGGAGCCTGCCTGTCAAACAGATCCTTCGAAATTATCTGAACATCGACACCCAGCCCAAGTAATTCATTTCGTGTTATTGTAAGGTCCGCCTCATCACGGGCGACAAGAATAAGATTGTTACCATTCTTTGCAAAGATCTTTGCAAGTTCGTAGCCAATACCACTTGTCCCCCCGGTAATCAGCGTATACGTTTTTGTTTCCATATCAGGAGATTTATTAAAAAGTTTTCACAGGGCCTTGTAGAATTAATCAATTTTCTTCGCCTTGTTCAACTTCTTCCGCTTCGCTTTCTGATTCATCTTCGGTTTCTTCTTCATCATCTTCTCTTGCTCCCTCTTCCTGCTGCGCTTCCTTGTTCACATGCCACTCAGCGATCTCCGTTAACTTCTCATCTGCATACTTTTCTTCATCAAGCGTTCTATGCAGGATTTCTGCGACATCATCCATTCCTAAAGTTTTTGCAAATTGAACCAGGCTGCCATAGGTAGCGATCTCATAATGTTCTACTTTTTGTGCCGCCATAATTATTCCGGCGTCCCTGGTCATACTATTGTCTTCAGTTTCTTCGATAACGGATTCACCTTCCTTTACCAGACCATCCATTGCATCACATTTTTTTGCCTGCGCTTTTTTTCCACACAAGCTGAATACCTGCTCTAGCCTTGATATATGTTCCTCGGTTTGGGCAAGATGTTCCTCAATTGCTGACTTCAGTTCATCTGTCGTTGCCTTCTTTTTCATTTTTGGCAATGCTTTGGTCAAATGTTTCTCGGCCCAGTAAAGATCCTTTAGGGAGTCAGTGAAAAGTTTTTCGAGTTGAGAAGTAGCATTTTCTGTCCCAGTTTCTGCCTTCGACGACCGGTTAGCAGGATATCTTTTTTGTTTTCCGGAGGACGACCTTGTTGATGCTGATCTTCCGGATCTTTCTTTTCTCGTTCTTGCAGATGATCTTCTGTTTGTAGTTGGCATAAAATAAAATTTAAATTGATTTTTTACGATTGTTGAATTTTAAAAGGTACAAACCTTATGCCATCGAAATCAGGCAGAAAAGCGTCGCTATCCTAAGACCTTCACGACGAAAGTTTATAATTTCGAGTTGGTACAATATTTATTATCCTTAGTCATGGGTCTCGCATTATATAAAAAGAAAAGATCATTTAAAAAAACACCCGAACCTGTTGGCGGAAAAGCCACCGGATCAGCCCTCCGTTTTGTTGTACAAAAACATGATGCCACCCGGTTGCATTATGACTTCCGTCTTGAAATGGAAGGGGTTTTGAAAAGCTGGGCTGTTCCAAAAGGTCCGTCATTGAATCCCGGGGACAAGCGTTTGGCAATGATGGTGGAAGATCATCCTTACGATTACAGGACTTTTGAAGGAATAATTCCTGAAGGAAATTATGGAGCGGGAACCGTCATCGTGTGGGATGAGGGAACGTATGAATCATTGGAAGATGGCAGTAAAAAAGAACAGGAAAAGAAATTGCTTCAGCAATTAAAAAAGGGTTCATTAAAGTTCAGAATGAACGGACAAAAGTTAAAGGGAGAATTTGCTTTAGTGAAATTGAAAAATGCAGAAAAAAATGCCTGGTTACTGATCAAGCATCGAGATAAATATGCGAATGAAACTGACATAACAAAGAAAGACAAATCGGTTGTTTCTGGTAAAACACTTGAAAGTGTTGAAAAAACAAGTAAGAATATCTGGGGCAGCTCCCCAAAGAAAAAGTCTGCATCAAAACGCTCCCGAAAGCAACGCGTCGAAAAAAAAAAGATCCAAAGCGTCGGTAAAAAAGCCGTTTTCCCAAAGATCGTAAGGCCTATGCTGGTTACTTTGGTAGAGAAACCATTTGATGAACCCGGTTGGCAATACGAGATCAAATGGGATGGCTATAGAGCAGTTGCAAAGATCAATAAGGGCAAAGTAGATCTTACTTCCCGAAATAATAAATCGTTCAATGAAAAGTTCTACCCGGTTGTTGATGCGTTAAAAAAATGGGATGTCAATGCAGTCGTGGATGGGGAAGTGGTTGTACTAAACGACAAGGGCGTCTCAAATTTTGGATCATTACAGAACTGGCGAAGTGAAGCGGATGGTGCGCTTTTCTATTATGTGTTTGATATTTTATGGTTAAACGGATACAGTTTAAAAGAACTTCCTTTAACAAAGCGCAGGCAAATATTAAAGGATATTCTGCCAAATGAAAATATTATCAGGCTAAGTGAAAATTTTGAAACAACTGCCACGGAGTTTTTAGCTACCGTGTCCAAAATGGGTATGGAAGGGATCATGGCCAAGAAAGAGGATAGCGCCTATATTGAAGGAGACCGGACGAGGGAATGGCTAAAAATAAAATCAAACAAAAGACACGAAGTAGTGATTGGTGGTTTTACAAATAATGAGGGCTCTGCAAAAACTTTCAGCGCTTTATTAGTGGGCGTATTTGATAATGGAAGATTGGATTATATAGGTAAGATCGGGACCGGCTTCAACGATAAGACGCAAAAGGAAATAATGGCAAAAATGAAAAAGTTGGCGACGAAGAAAATTCCTTTTACCGAAAAACCGGACGTGAATAAACCATCACGTTTCAGACCGAATCCGCCTACAGCAACAGTAACATGGTTAAAACCCGAATTGGTCTGTGAAGTGAACTATACCGAAATAACAAGCGATGGCATCATGCGTCATCCTTCTTTTGAAGGATTGCGTACCGATAAAAAG
>DASVAM010000344.1:0-2207 GCA_036376375.1 Chitinophagaceae bacterium | reverse complement strand
AGAAGTTCTTTTGAAGGCAGAGGTTGTGGCGCCAAAACGGTTTGGATACGATCGCTGATCTTTTCAAATTCTTTTTGATCGATATGCACCTTTTTTTGACGTAAGCAATTGTCGCATACTTTACAATCACGCAATTTGTTGTCGCCAAAATAAGTTCCGATCATTTTACTACGGCAGGTCACTGGTTCCTGTACATATTGAACAATGTTTTTTACCCTTGCAACAAACTTTTCTTTCCTCTTATGATACAGCTCCATATTTATCGAAAGATCTTCTACCCGCACACGATTGCGGGGAAAGTAGATCTGGGGTGAATCTTTTTGGGGTTCGTAATGAATAATGCCATACAGGTGTAACTGGAAGAGATCTTTTTTTATCTCTTCTACGTCTTTTTTCAATAAACGAATCAAAACCATTTCAGAGATAGAAACAGGAAAATCAAAGATGCCTTCGTAAGCGCGCAGTAAGGCTTTACTGGCAGGCTCCAGTCCGGGGTGCGCCTTTTCAAAATCATACAATGACTCTTTCGTTGTGGTGAATTTGACTTTAGACGGAAGAAATACCTGTTCATTTAATGATAACCAGTTATCCTGCTCCAATGCTTTCAAAGAATAAACAGCAGAATGTGTGTTGAGTTTGAATTTTTTTACAAAATCATTGATGTCGAAGTCAAAATAATTTCCCTCACCCGTGCCCGCAGGAATTTGTAAATAATTTGCGATTGCCTGGTAAACTTCTTTGATGGTATCCAGTGAAGGATAACGAATAGCCGCCAGGCCCTCCAATTCGGTGATGTCCTTATCATCATACAGCAAAACAGCGAATGACTTTTGCCCATCTCTTCCGGCGCGTCCCGCTTCCTGGTAGTAATTTTCCAGACAATCGGGAATGTCGGCATGAATGACAGAGCGCACATCAGGTTTGTCAATTCCCATCCCAAATGCATTGGTGCAAACGATCACCCTTGTTTTATTTTTTATCCAATTTTCCTGGCGTTTACTTCTTTCTTCCTGTGGCAAGCCTGCATGATAAAAGTCGGCTACGATATCCTGCAGTTGTAATAACTCTGCGATCTCCTTTGTTCGTTTCCTGCTTTTACAATACACAATCGAGGTGCCCTGGACTTTATGGAGTATCTCAATTATTTTATTGATTTTGGAATCGACTTTGAAGACACTGTAGGATAAGTTTTTTCTTTCGAACGATTGGCGGAAGCGCCTCATCCCCGGCCCTTCTCCATCCGAGATGGAGAAGGGAGTAAGCTCCCTGACAACATGCGAGTTTTCATTAATGAATTTTTCAATTCTTTTTTTTATTTCATGAGGATTTGACAGCACTTCTTCGTTGGTGAACCTAATTACCACAAATTTTTCTTGTTGCAGAAGTTCGGTCCGGAAAGAATCGTAGAGTTGTTGTTCCTGCGTTTGATGATAGCCGCCATCCACCTCAATTATTAATCCTTTCTCTAAACAAACAAAATCGACAATAAACTTATCCAGTGGATGTTGACGTCTGAATTTGTAACCTGTTTTTGAATTTCGCAACAGGCCCCATAACGCTTTTTCTGCTTCGGTGCTTTTTGCCCTGTTAGTTCTTGCATTTTCAAATTGTACTATATCATGAATCTTATACTTTGGGTAACGACTCAACACATCCTCTCTGCCGCCATGCTGGAGAGGGGTAAGGGGTGAGGTTAGTTTCTCGGCTATATCATCCTGTACCTCCTTTGTTGCCGAGGCTGTCAATGCCAATACCGGAACATCCTGCAGCTCCTCTCTTAACGCTGCGATCCTTAAATACGGTGGACGAAAGTCATAGCCCCATTGCGAAATACAATGGGCTTCATCTACAGCAACAAGATTGATGTTCATTCCCGGCAGATATTCCTTAAACAAATTTGTTTCTAACCTTTCAGGAGAAACGTAAAGGAATTTACAGTTGCTATTCGTTGCGACTTTTAAAGTATTGATCACTTCTGCGCGGCTCATGCCTGAATAGATGGCATATGCAGTGATGTTTTTCCTGCGCAGATTCTCTACCTGGTCCTTCATTAAGGCGATCAACGGTGAAATAACGAGGCATAACCCTTCTTTTGCTAACGCCGGTACCTGGTAGCATAATGATTTACCACCACCTGTTGGCATCAATGCAAGTGTGTCTTTCCCTTCGAGAATGGAATTGATAACATCTTCCTGTAACGGCCTGAA
>DASVAM010000316.1:0-2866 GCA_036376375.1 Chitinophagaceae bacterium | reverse complement strand
GTGGTCCTTTCCAGGGACAGATCAGGTATTTCATGCCAATTGCAGCCGCATCTGCCGCTTTCTTTTCAAAGTCTTTATCAATATCACAATGGCTGGCAATGATCTTCATTCCCAGTTCATCCATATATGATTTAAATTCTGCATTGCTCATGCCCCAAAACATTCCTTTCGCACCTTCAAAACTTTCAATTTGTTTATAACCATAAGATGCTAATTGTTTTAATGTTCCCTTCGCATCTTTACCCATATCGTCACGAACGCTCCACAACTGGATGCCAAAGTTTTTAACTTTTGCGGCCTCTGAGGTTAATGCGGCAAAACCCGATTTAGATGCCAAACCCGCTAATGCAAGCCCGCCACTCAATTTCAAAAATTCATTTCTTTTCATTGGTATATTGATTAACTGTTAAATAAACAATTTATCTCCCTTTTTATAGGGTACTGCGCCGTCATATTTTCCAGGCACTTGTTGATAATTAAAATTTTGCTCCAGTCCCGGTTTTGATGAAAAATAACCCAGTAAGGTAAGTTGTTTCATCATGGTAAAATAATGAGCAGGGTCATCTTTCTTTTTATTCTTTGTGTATTCTTTTGCTTCTTTATCAAGAGCTTTCAATAATTCGGTTCGATGAGCCGGTTCGGCTTTCATAAAACTATGTCCGTGCATCTTATTACAGGCTTCATCTAATTGATCCATTCCCTCATGAAATATTTTTTGATCTGGTTCTTCATAGCAATCATTCACCATTACTGTCATGAATTTTCCAACTTCTGCTTCTTTAGCACCGGCGGTCGTAGTTCTCGGAATGATGGTTTCTGCCACTTCGTCAAGAAAAGCGATGTCATTATTCGAAAAAGCCATTCCGGCTGCTTTTGACTCCTTGGTTCTGCAACCTGTAAGGAAAAGCTCACCACCAATGACAACGCCACCTGTTGCCAAAGCGACCATTTTCAAGAGTTCTCTTCTATCCATTTTGACACCCCCAACCCCCTAAAGGGGGCTTTCTGTACCCCGAGTTTCAGGGTTTGATTTTATAATGTTGTTTAGCACTTCTGAAATCTTTTTAAGCACTGTTTCAATTTGATTATGAACTTCAAAATTTGTAAATCTAACTACAAGATAACCCAACTTTCTAAAGCCTTTTGCCTGCTGATAACATTTTCTTTTATTTCATTGCTGTTATGCACTGAGCCGTCTATCTCAATAATTAATCTTGCTTTGAAACAAAAGAAATCCGTTATGTAATTTCCAATCGGATGTTGTCGCCGGAATTTATATCCGTTTAGACCTTTTCGAAGATGCAGCCATAGAATCTCTTCTGCGCCAGTCATTTTCTTACGAAGTTGCTTTGCTTTTTCAAAAAGCAAATGCGAGGCTCCTTCGAACATTCCACCTTTTTTATATGGATTTTTATTAGACATTAACAATGATTAGACTCCAAAGTCCCCTTTGGGGGATTTAGGGGTATTAAAGATTTGCTTTTTTTAATTCACTGACAGCATGATCTGCCGCCCTTGCCGTCAATGCCATATAGGTTATTGAGGGGTTCTGGCAGGCAGATGATGTCATACAGGCTCCATCTGTATTAAAAACATTCTTCACTTCGTGCAATTGGTTCCATTTATTTAATACAGATGTTTGGGGGTCATTTCCCATCCTTGCTGTTCCCATTTCGTGAATGCATAATCCAGGGTATGCTTTTTCATCATTAAAAGTATAAATGTCTTTTATACCTGCTGACTCAAGCATTTCAGCAGCGCTATCCATCATGTCTTTTCGCATGGCAATTTCATTTTCGCGCCACTCGCAATCAAATTCAAGTTGAGGCAGTCCCCATTTATCTTTTTCAGTTTTGCTAAGTGTGATCCTGTTAGCAGGATGCGGTAATTGCTCACCCCAGCTCCCCAGCCAAAAACTCCAGTCAGCCGGCTCCGTCATTTGTTCTTTTAATTCGGAACCGATACCATCAATATTCCAATTCATGCCTCTTGATGCGCCTCCCTGGTAACCAAAACCTCGTAAATAATCTGAACGTTTTGTTTTTTCATCTAAATTTCGGAAACGAGCTACATAAATTCCGTTCGGTCGGCGACCCTGGATAACCTTGTCTTTTAATCCATCATATCTTCCTCCGGCGCCTACATGATAATGATGATCCATCAGATTCCTTCCTAACTGATCACTTGAATTTCCCATTCCATTCGGAAAAGCATCGGAAACAGAATTTAGAAGAATAGCGGTAGAGGCTATTGCAGATGCATTCAGGAAAATTACTTTTGCAAAATATTCTATTGATTCATGTGTATTCTCATCAATGATACGTACACCTGTTGCTCTTTTCTTTTCTTTATCATACATCACTTCCATTACAATTGAATGAGGACGCAATGTTAAGTTCCCGGTATTTGCTGCAACCGGAAGCGTAGCCGAATTGCTGCTGAAGTATCCTCCAAAAGGACAACCCCTGTCACAAAGATTTCGGTATTGACAGGGCCCGCGACCATTCCAGCCTCTGGTTAAATTAGCCACCCTTCCAATGATCATTCTCCGGCCATCCGTAAATTTTTGTTTGATACTTTCAGAAACATGCGTTTCAAGAGCATTCATTTCCATGGGAGGTAGAAATTCTCCATCGGGTAGTTGAGGTAGTCCTTCTTTGCTTCCACTTATTCCGGCAAATTGTTCTACATAACTATACCAGGGTGCAATATCTTTATAACGGATTGGCCAATCAACACCATGTCCATCTTTTGCGTTTGCTTCAAAGTCGAGATCACTCCAGCGATAACATTGTCTTCCCCACATCAAACTTCTTCCACCAACATGATAACCCCTGATCCAGTCGTAGGGTTTCTTTTGTACATA
>DASVAM010000311.1:0-2138 GCA_036376375.1 Chitinophagaceae bacterium | reverse complement strand
CGGCGTGTTATTTCCTCCACCCGATATAAAATAATTTTAAGATCATTTCTATAATTTTAACAGTACAATGGAAAAAATATATTTAAGTGACTCAGGACCGAAGGTGTCGCCAGCCGTTTACGGCTTTTACAGGTGGAAAGGCAATTATGTGAATGAAGAAAAAATGGAACGGATCATGAACCTCTGCCTCGAGCTTGACATCAATACCTTCGATCATGGTGATACCTATGGTGATTATGCCTGCGAAGAAATATTCGGCAGTGTTTTTAAAAGAAGCGGGATCAAAAGAGAAAGCATTGTTCTTTTTACAAAATGCGGTATCAATATTCCGCATCCATCACGCCCCGATTATCGTGTAAAACATTATGATACTTCAAGGGAACATATCACGCATAGCGTTGAAAACTCCTTAAAGAATCTTCGAACCGATTATATTGACGTTTTTCTGTTAAACCAGCTTGATCCTTTATCGAATTTGGAAGAAACGGCATTGACGTTAGAGAAGCTGAAAGATTCCGGTAAAATTAAAAATGTGGGTGTTGTAAATTTTTCTGTCTTCCAACACCAGTTGCTTAGTTCTTACCTGCGAATACCTATTGTAACGAATCATATTGAATTGAATTTATTGAACACCACCGCTTTTGATAACGGCCAGGTGGATTATATCAAACAGAAATACATGCGACCGCTAGCCACTTCTCCCCTGGCCGAGGGAAAGATCGCCAACAGCAATGAAAAAACCCCCTTGCGGATAAGAGGCAAACTTGAAGAGTTTGCAGGAAAATACAATTCACATTTTGAATCGGTGGCGATTGCATGGCTTGTTAAGTTGGGCGCATTGCCACTTATTGGAACAACTGATGAGCAACGCATAAAAAATATTGCCGAAGCATTTAAAATAAATCTTGACCGCCAGGACTGGTATGAATTGTATGCGGTATCCAGAGGCGGGTTATAAAGCCTTGTTCCATTTTCTTAATTGCTGAAGTAGTGCTTTCAGATCCTTTGGCAAAGCAGCTTCAAGTTTTATCTGCTCACCACTTGTGTTTACAAATTGTAAGCTTGAAGCATGTAAAGCCAGTCGGTTAAGGATCGGTCTTTCCTCCCATTCATTTTTTGAAAGCTTGAATTTATGTTTCAATGAAGAAAGTAAAACTGGTTTTCCATCTCCATACAGTTCATCACATACTATCGGGTGGCCAATATGTTTTGCATGTACTCTTATCTGGTGCGTACGACCGGTGTGAATTTGAAATTGAAGCCATGAAAAGATTTTGAAATCTTCCAGCACTTCGAAGTCGGTTACGGATTCTTTTCCCCGTCCGACCGCATGCCCGGCCGAATCTTTCAGGCGCCGGTCATCCGGGCGGGCTTTCCGGTAAACTGTCATTAATCCTTTTTTGACAGGATGCTCTGCAATGGGAGCCTCAATACTTCCTTTTTTTTGGGCCAACGAACCAAGCACAAGCCCTACATAAATTTTTTCTGTTTGTCTGGTTTCAAATTGTTGCGATAGATGTTTATGGGCGTTTTCATTTTTAGCAAACACAATCAGACCGCTTGTGTCTTTATCAAGACGATGAACGGTGAATATGCTGCCCCGTCCGACCGGGTCGTCCGGGCGGGCATATTTTTCGATCAATAATTTTTTGAGTGAAATATCTTTTCCTTCGCGGTCAGGAATGGAAAGTAGACCTGCGGGTTTATTCAGAGCGACAAAATCAGCGGTCTCAGCAATAATGAGTTCAGAAATTTTTATAAAAGATTTTTCTGTGTCCATCTGTGCCATCTGTGAGCTATTTCCCTTTTCCAAAGTATTTAAGTTCACGAACTTCTTTTTCATTCAGAAAACGCCATTTACCTCTTTCAATATTCTTCTTTGTCAAACCGGCAAACATGACACGGTCAAGATTCTTTACATCATAGCCAAGATGCTCAAAAATGCGGCGTACAATACGATTACGGCCGCTATGTATTTCCACACCCAATTGCGTTTTGTCTTTTGCATCGGTATAAGCCAGTTTATCTACTGAAGCGGGACCATCTTCCAACGTGATGCCTTTCAGTATTTGATCAAAGTCTTTTTTATCCAGCGGTCGGTCAAGAGTAACAGCGTATATTTTTTTTACCTCATTGCT
>DASVAM010000305.1:0-3822 GCA_036376375.1 Chitinophagaceae bacterium | reverse complement strand
GATCGTCACCGTTTCAAATCCTGCATGTGGATGAACACCAACACCCCTTGGATTATCAGATGGAGTAAAGTCGATCTTTGAGCCATAATCAAGCATAAAGAAAGGACTCATCCTTGTCTTCCCGATCTGTTTTGTACCGGGAAAAAAATTATGCACCCTGAATCCATCACCAACCATGTGTGGTGGCGGAGGTGCAATAATCGCTTCAACTGATCTTTTATTGCTCATAATATTCTAATTATAAAGTGGGACTTCCATTAATAATAATTCTGCGTCACTATCGGCACTAATTTTTAATTCATTGATTTCTGATATCGCCAATCCATCTCTCTTATCCAGTTTTTCCCCGTTGATAGTAACTGAACCCTCAATAAGAAATGCATAAACACCGTTCCTGCTGTTCTTTAGCTTATAGTCAATAGTGAGATCCTTGTCCAGTTTTCCCATGCTAAACCATGCATCCTGGTGAATTTGCACACCACCGTCATTTGTTCCGATGGGTGATACAACGGTCAACAGTTTATTATGCTTTTCAGCAGGAGAAAAACTTTTCTGATCATACCTGGGTTCAACATTTTTCTTATTTGGAAAAACCCAGATCTGGAAAAACTTAACAGGTTTATCGGGATTCTTGTTTTTTTCACCATGTTGAATTCCCGTTCCTGCACTCATTACCTGTACATCGCCTTGTTTTATCACCTGCGTATTTCCCATGCTATCCTTGTGTTCCAGGTCACCGCTGGTGGGAATTGAAATGATCTCCATATTATCATGCGGATGTGTGCCGAAGCCCATACCGCCAGATACTGTATCATCATTTAAAACTCTTAATGCGCCGAAATGAACTCTTTCAGGATCGTAATAACCTGCGAAACTAAAAGTATGATAGCTGTCGAGCCAGCCATGATTGGCGTGCCCTCTCGTATTTGCTTTATGAAGAATTGTTTTCATAAATTCCACACTCCTGACCGGAGCCTTTAAAAGTTAAATAATGTTGTTGAATGAAGATGTAAAAGTTGAAGAGTGCTCCGAAGGAGTTCCTTCGGAACGACGCAACAAAAGTATATTAGATTACTTATGATGATAACATAACAATCAACTTTCATATAAAAGAACTATTAATTCAAAGCAGGTTGCTTCCTGCTAAGTTCCCCCTTTAGGGGGACAGGGGGTACAATATTTTCCGACAGCCACAAAAATTCTGCAATAAAATTGTGTACATTTTTTTCAAAGCTGGCCTCCAGCATGTTTCCCTGCTCGTCAAACTTTTTATCCACTGCCGGTACGATCAACATGTACGGAGAGGCTATTCCAAATAGGGAGGGTATTAACTGTAACAATTGTTGTGATGCTCTTATTCCGCCAAACCCACCTGGTGATGCTGTAACAATTCCAAATGGTTTATGATGTTGTTTTGGAAAATGATCCAGCAGGTTTTTCATGGCAGGCGAATAACTGCCGTTGTATTCAGGGGTTACAAGAATAAATGCATCTGCGCCAAATATTCTCTTAGCTAGTGGTTTGAATTCGTCAGGTGTCCTGTCAACAGACACAAACACTGATTGAACGGCTCGCAGCTTCCAGTCCTTCATGTCAATAATATCTGTTTCATGGTTTGTGTTTGTATCCAACCACTTTTTAACGTTGAGAGCTACTCTTCTTGTCACGCTATGTACTCTCGGGCTTCCCGAGATTATTTCAATTTTCATGATGCATTCTCCTTTTCAATATTCATTCCGGTTCCCTTTCTCTGTTCTTTTGGCAAAGTTCCGGCTTATTGGCAGTCAGGCCATTGATGTATGTTAACCAATGGCTGTTCGAAATAATTCTAAATGAAATTTTGCCAAATGGGGTATATTGGCCTTTTCAAAACTATTAACAATGATCAACAGGAGAAAGTTTATTCATGCTTCGGCTTTTACATCATTTGCGGCCTTATTGGCTAAAAAAGGAATGGTAGAACCGATCGATGAGTCTGTTACAGGCAAACCAGTTGTTATTTCTACATGGAATGCAGGCCTTGCAGCCAATAAAGCAGCCTGGGAAGTTTTGAGTAAAAAAGGCAGGGCAATTGACGCAGTCGAAAGGGGAGTAATGGTTACGGAGGATTCACAGAATTGCTGTGTCGGTCTTGGTGCAAATCCTGATCGTGATGGTTTTGTAACACTTGATGCCTGTATCATGGATGATAAATTCAATTGTGGCAGTGTTGCTTTCTTAGAAAGGATAAAACACCCGATCTCCGTTGCAAGAAGAGTTATGGAGAAAACGCCACATGTAATGCTTGTTGGTGCGGGCGCACAGCAGTTCGCTGTTGCCGAAGGTTTCCCCTTGGAAAAACAAGAACTTTCTCCCGATGCAAAAAGAAATTATGAGAACTGGCTTAAGAAATCTGAATACAAACCGCCGGCGATCAATATCGAAAACAAGCAGGGTCATGGGCCATTTGCTCCGGCAAGACTTGATAATGGCGAATGGAATCATGATACGATCGGAATGGTGGCTATGGATTCCTTTGGAAACTTAAGCGGCAGCTGCACCACAAGCGGAGCTGGTTTCAAAATAAGAGGAAGGGTGGGAGACTCCCCCATTATCGGGGCTGGCTTATATGTCGATAATGAGGTCGGTGCCTGCACCGCGACAGGCCAGGGGGAAGATGTTATTCGTGTTGCCGGTTCGCATTCAGTTGTAGAGTTAATGCGCCAGGGTTTGTCACCTGAAGCAGCCTGCAAAAAAATTGTAGAACGAATTGTAAAGATCAAAGGCGACAAAGTAAAAGAAATACAGGTTGCATTTCTGGCCGTAAATAAAAAGGGCCAGGTTGGTTCATTTGCGATTCATCCGGGTTTTGAGTATGCAATAAGAAATTCTACAGAAGAAAAACTCGTAAAGAGCAAGAGTTGGTTTAATCCCAAATAAAATATTCAATATACAACACTCAACATTCAATTTACAACTAACTTAAAAACTTGATTATTGAATGTTGTATATTGAGTGTTGAATGTTTTTTATGGCTTATGTTATAGAAATAGCTACTTCAGATTTTCTTACCACTAAATCTGCTGTGGAGGGTGGTGCAGATCGAATTGAACTTTGCGCGAACCTTGCCGAAGGAGGTACAACTCCATCATATGCTCTTATAAGAAAATGCAGGGAGGTTTTTGAGATTGCATTGTTTCCGATCATTCGTCCACGGGGTGGAGATTTTCTTTATACCAAAGACGAGTTCGAAATAATGAGGAATGATATCAGGCTCTGTAAAGAATTGCGATGCGAAGGCATTGTGATTGGTTTGTTGAATATGGACGGAACGATCGATATGACAAGAACTTCTGAGTTGATCGAGCTCGCCTATCCCTTAGATGTTACTTTTCATCGTGCATTTGATCGTTGTAAGGATCCATTTATAGCATTGGAAGAGCTAATCGAAATAGGTTGCCAGCGAATTCTTACTTCAGGACAACAACCTTCAGTCCACAGTCCACAGTCGATAGTCAACAGCGAGAGTGTCAAACTGATTGCAGAGTTAAACAAGATTGCAGATGATCGTATCATCATTATGCCCGGCAGTGGGGTAAGAAAGGAAAATATTAAAATGCTTGCGGAAAAAACTGGTTGTGTTGAATTTCATTCTTCGCTTCGGGGAAAAGCAAAAAGCCCTATGCAGTTTATTCATCCTGCTTTTGCAAATTCGGAAGAGAGTTATTCTAATAATGAAATAAGCCCCGACGAGGTCAGGGCTTTGAGAAATGCATTATTATAATGGTTAGAACGCTATTAATGCAGCTGTTTCAGTTGATGCCATTTCTATCATAGCTGTCA